>JBGQIT010000206.1:0-5665 GCA_041498575.1 Gemmatimonadaceae bacterium | reverse complement strand
TCTCTGATTATTATCCGGCATCCCCTCGTTCAGCACAAGCTGACGATCCTTCGCGATCAGCAGACGGAGACCAAGCGCTTCAAGGAGCTCGTCGATGAGATCGCAATGCTCATGGCCTACGAGGCCACTAGCGAGCTGAGTGTCGAGCCAAGAGAGGTGAACACTCCCCTCGAGAAGACTTCAGGGTGGCATATCAGCGGAAAGAAGCTGACGCTCGTCCCAATCCTCCGCGCTGGCCTTGGAATGGTAGAGGGAATTCTTCGCCTCGTGCCATCAGCGCGCGTGGGTCACATTGGACTCTACCGGGACCATGGCACGCTCCAGCCCGTCGATTACTACTTCAAGGTGCCAGGTGACACCGGTGAGCGGGATTTCTTCCTGCTCGACCCGATGCTCGCGACCGGAGGAAGCGCTGCCGCGGCAGTCGCTTCGTTGAAGCGAGCAGGCGCAAATCGGATCCGATTTCTTTGTTTAGTCGCTGCTCCCGAGGGAGTCCGGCATCTCAGCGAGGCACATCCAGACGTTCAGATCTATTGCGCTGCCCTCGATCGCCAACTCAACAGCCAGGGTTATATCCTGCCTGGTCTCGGAGATGCCGGAGATAGGTTGTTCGGCACCCGCTGAGCGCTAACCGAACCACTCTCTTGGATTCAGTTTCTGTTGGTCGGCCGCGTCGACGACCCACTGCTGGTTCTGCGGGTCTGTCACCTCACCAGCTACGCGCTCGAACCACGCTGTCGCCTTCTTGATATCTCCGATTCGCCTCCACAGCTCGCCGACCAGATAGGTGAGGATTGCCCGCTCTTCCCTCGGCACGGCGTCGTAGGCCTGGAGTGATTCCTCGAACATCCACGCAGCTTGACGGCGAAAGTATCGCTCCGCTTCCACATCTCCCTCATCGACACAGCACCAGGCGGCGCGAAGAAGAAGGTCCGCAACGTGACGAGGGTCCAGTCCTTGCCACTGAGCGACCTTGGCGGCGGCTTCATACTTCTCGGAGCCACAAACCAGTGACGGTCGAAGCGGAGCAAGCTCTTCGAGAACGTGCTGTTTCAGCACCGGGCTCACATCCGTCGCGGGCGTAAAGTCGGCCTCTCCACCGGAGTAGCCGCATTCGCTGCACATGTGGATGAGATAGGCGAGTGGCTGGGTTCCGGCGGCTCGTTCATGGAAATCGGTCCTTTTTCCACCGAACGCGTTCGTCGAAACTACACTCTGGGATTTGAACTCATTGTCACAAACGGGACAACGAAGCTCGATCTGACGCAGCGTTGTCATGGCTACTCCTCCTATCAGCGCTCCGAAGCTCTCAGAAATGGAGAGGGAATATCTGTGCCACGATTTTGAAATTGATGCGGAAGAGATCGGTCTTGTTGAGAGTTTGGGTGGATTGTATCTTCTCGCATCGCAAAAACCGCGACTGGCTCACCACCCCGCGACCTGGTCGTTGATGCTCATCAACCTACTGCCTGACTTCTTCGCAGTTCACAACAGTACCGACCGTGTCGCCGCCTATCTCCGCTACTTCGAAAATCACCGCCGCTTCCTAGAGGCCTACTGGCATAACTACGTGCTGGATCCGGCAGGGCCGCATTTTCTGGAAGTCGTTCGCTCTGCCGCACTTGCAAGCCGTGTAGACCTTCGCACGATGCTGGAAAGAATCGACGTCGTTTCCCTCGCCCGAAACACAGAAGAGCAGTGCCGGACCCTCTTCGACGTCGACACAGACATCGATGTGGTGCTCATGGTTGGCGTCGGTGCCGCGAACGCCGGTGAACTCGTAGTCGAGGGTAAAGGAGTCGCTTTCGTCTGCCTCGAGCATTTCACCAGCGTGACGAATCCCGAAACTCAGGGTTTGGGCCTCGACCCAGAATTGATCCCGCTGTGGCTTACCCACGAGATCGCGCACACGGTCCGCTATACCTCGCCCACAAGCCGGAGCGAGATGAAACAGCTGATCGACGATGCGGGTGGATACTACTCTTACTGGGAAACCGGAAGGCGTGCCCCGCTTCGCGAGCTGATGATCAATGAGGGCTTAGCTACGATTGCGTCGAGAATGATCAGCCCGGGGCACGCCGCCTGGGAGTACTACGGATACACGAGACGCGAGTATGCCAGCGTTCGTGAACTCGAGCCACTGATGACGAGAACTCTCAATAGCGATCTCGATCGCGCTGGCCTCGGGCTTCGTCTCAGATATCTCTCCGGTGGAATGAGCGATGATGCTCGAACCGTTGACCGTTACGTGTTCCCAGAGCGGAGCGGCTACTTCCTCGGGACGAAGATGGTCGAGGCTGCTGTCAACTCACGGGGACTGTCATGGGCGATCCGCGCCAGTGCCGGTGAGATCACATCGCTTTCCAGCTCTGCCGCCGCTTCGGCCTAGAGCTACTTCCCCACACAAAAAGAGCTGAACACCCGGTCGAGCACGTCCTCGACTTCCACAGCTCCTATCAGCTCTTCGAGCGCATAGACGGCGGTCCGGAGATGGACCGCGGCAATCGTTGCCGGAAGTTTTTCTTCCCGCCAGGCTTGTTTGAATCCTTCGAGCTCCGAGCGGGCAGTACCGATCGCCTTGCTATGGCGGGCTCTCGTCAGAATCGGGAGATCGGGGACGATCTCACCGTGTCGCGTATCGAGCGAATCATCGATCGCGGCGAGCAGTTCTTGAAGCCCTGACCCAGTTTCGGCACTGACTGAAATCACGTCCTTGGACTGCGTATAATGGTCTCCTGTTGATACTAAATCGGCTTTCGTGCGAACCGCCAGGATCGGCGCGGTTGAGTTGTGGCTCACCAGATTGATCGTCCCCTGGAGGCTGCTCGAATCCTCCGCACATGCCAGTACGACATGAGCACCCGCCAGATAGCGCTCGCTCACTTCGATGCCAAGACGTTCAATTCGGTCTTTAGTCTCCCGCAGCCCCGCGGTATCAACGAGACGAAGTGGCCATTTGCCGCTATCGATCACGGCCTCGAGCGCATCACGTGTTGTGCCGGGAATTTCCGTTACAATCGCCCGGGATCTGCCCAGAAGCGCATTGAAGAGAGAGGACTTTCCAACGTTCGGCGGGCCCGCGATGACTACGATTGCACCATCGCGGATGACCTCGCCGGCTGACGCAGTAGAGAGAAGGGCTTCGAGGGAGCTCGTAATTCCTTCTACGGCTTGATCAATTCTCTCTCGAGGAATTGGCCCATCGTCTTCCTCTGGGAAGTCCACATCGTACGCGATTAGCGCCTCGAGCCCGATGAGATCATTCCTCAGGCTCAGAAGACGACGTGACAGACCTCCATCCAGCTGGTCGAGAGCCGTCCGCTGCATGACGTGGGACTGCGCATCTATCAGATCACCAATGGCTTCAGCCTGAAGGATGTCGAGCCTGCCGTTGAGCACTGCTCGCCGCGTGAATTCCCCGGCGGATGCCTGTCGCGCCCCTGATGAAATCAGAGCCGCGACTATCGTACTCGGGATGAGGTAACCACCGTGGGTGGAGAACTCGACCGTGTCGTCACCCGTGAAGGAATTGGGTCCCGGGAACAGCGTAATCAGCGCCTGATCAAGTCTCTGATCGCCATCGAATACATCGCACAAGTGGGTATTCCGCGGCTCAGGTGGCCATAGCCCCAAATGCTTGGCGGCAATCTTGAAAGCGTCCGGACCACTCAGTCTGACAAGGGCGACTGCACCACGGCCTGGCGCACTCGAGACAGCAACGATCGTGTCCTCTAGCTTCAGGGCACTCCTGCCAGCCGATATCACGCGTTCCCTGTCGGAACGACGAATGTCGTGCCCGGCTCCAGAATCTTCACGGCTGGATGGAGAGGGTGGTCCTCGAGTGTCGCTCTTAACCTGTCGATCGCGTCGAAAGCTGTAGATGTGACGTGATTGAATGTTCCCCAGTGATACGGAATGAAGTACCTGGCGTTGAGTCGCTCGAAGAGAGTGAGCGCGTCGCCGCTGGTGAGATGCCCTTTGCGAAATCCCGGCTTCCACCACGGTGCATGCCCGATCGGGAGGAGAGCGAGATCCAGGTTCCGCCCGTTAGCGGCCAGATTGTTCTCGACCATGTGTGTCGTATCGGGGGTGAGGGCCGTATCACCGGCAAAGAAGCATGACACATTATTGGTATCAATAAGGTACATATTGGTCGCACTTCTCCAGCGATCCACGCCATAGCGATTTCCTTTGTGCGTTGCCGAGGCCGCCTGGATTTTCACTCCGTGAACCTCGGCGCCTTCGCCTGGAGCAATTCCAACTGCATGGTCGTATCCCTGTTTCTTCAGCCACTTCGCAATTGCCGGAGGGGCGAACAGCGGAATGTCTTCCGGAAGCGCATCCAGAGAATCAAACGAGAGGTGATCCGCGTGCGCATGTGTGAGCAGTATTGCATCGAGGCTCGGAAGCGCGTCGAGGGCGATACCTGGGGCGCTGACGCGAGTGAGAAATTTCCCGAGCGCTGGATCGAAATTGGGGTCCGTGAGGATGCGCATCCCGCCTATTTCAATTAGTAGCGTTGCGTGACCAATATAAGTGACACGCAGCATCGCTCCTCTCCTTACCCCGCCGGGCGTGCTTTTGCGCGTTCCCTCGCCAGCAGCCATTGTTGCGGAAGCGCTGCGATGTTCTGCGCTGTGTAGTACAGATTGAGCCCCGAAGCCATGTTGAGGAGCACCACCGTCATCATTACGGGGAACATGTAGCCCATCATCTTCGCCTGAGGGTTTGGAGGAGCATTACGCATTCCAATCCAGGACAGCAGGTACATGGACGCACCCATGAGCAGGGGCAGAATGTAGAGCGGATCCTTGATCGAGATGTCGTGCAGCCACATGAATGGCACGCCACGGAATTCAATCGTATTCTGAAAAACGAAAAACAGCGCAAAGAGGATCGGCATCGGAAGCAGCGCCGGTAGGCAGCCAGTCAATCCGGCAAAGGGACTCACTCCGGCATCGTGATAGACTTTCATGATCGCCTCACGCTGCTGGACGGGATCCTTGTACTTCTTTTGGGCAGCAGCCAGTTTCGGCTGAAGCTCCTGCATCTTGAGGCTCGAGCGCATCGTACTCTGATTGAGGGGCCAGAGCGCGAGCCGCACCAGAACTCCGAGAATGACGAGCACCCATCCATAGCTCAGATTGAGCCGATTGTGCATCCAGAGTAGCGCCTGGATTACTTTCGATGCGATCGGATGCACTACCCCCTGAAGAAAGCGCCAGCCGTAGGGATTCACGTGGTCGAAGTCCTGACCCATCCGCATGAGGCGCTGTGATTCCTGCGGCCCCGCATAGACGTCGAACGAAAAGCTCCCATTCCGAACTTCTTCAACAACGCTCGCTGACGCATTCGTCGCGATTTTCGACGTGCGCGGTCCGCCAGCCAGGGTTACCTCGCTGAATGGTGTGCCGTTCGGCCGTGCAAGAACTCCAAATACAAAGTATTTGTTCTTTATGGCTACCCAGTTAAGTGGCCCGGCCTCGAGTGTTTTCTCTCCGGGATCCAGACTCCCAAAGAGAACGCTTCGGGCATGGTCACGCTGCGGCTTGAAGCTGTAGGCAAGCGTCCGATGATCTCCGATCGTGTCGGCTTCCGTCGGCTGCAACGTCTTCGGAAGCTCCGTAATCAGGTACGCTGGTGCCTGAGCTCCAGTAACTCGTCC
>JBGQIT010000205.1:0-5666 GCA_041498575.1 Gemmatimonadaceae bacterium | reverse complement strand
GCGTGATCGTTGGCGCACTGACGGTGGGAAAAGCCATTCCATATCTCGTGCGAGCGATTCCGCACGTTGGCCTTCGGCCGGTCGTGCTCACCTCGAGTGTCGGTGCGGTGATTGCCGCTCTGCTGGTTACCGCGGGGTACCGCGATGGACCGTTCCCGTTCACTTCCCGCCCGTTCTCTTGGAAGCACGTCGGAGACGTGGTCCGCGTCCGGGAGTGGAGGCTGGCGACGGCAAGCTATCTCGGTCACATGTTCGAACTGTACGCATTCTGGACGTGGATCCCGTCGTTCCTCGCCGCCAGCGTCGCCGCGAATGCCGGCGGCCGATTCCGCGCCCCGCGGTTGATATCGCTCCTCGCGTTCGCGACGATCGCCATCGGCGGCCTGGGATCTGTGTGGGGCGGGCTGTTCGCGGATAAACGGGGCAGGGAGCGGCTCGTTTCCATCTCTCTCTTCATGAGCGGATCCTGCTGTCTCCTGAGCGGGATCCTCTTTGGCCGGCCGATCTGGATACTCGGCGCCCTCGCGATGACGTGGGGGTTTTTCGTGATCGCGGACAGCGCGCAATTCAGCACGCTTGTGACCGAGTCGGTCCCCCCGCATACAGTCGGAACGGCGCTTACCGTTCAAACCTCGCTCGGGTTCCTGCTTACGATGCTGCCGATGCAGCTCGTTCCGCTCATCGCGCAGAGGGCTGGCTGGCGTTGGGGGTTTGCAATCCTCGCCCTGGGCCCGGTCGCCGGCATTGCCGCCATCCGAAGACTCGCCACTCTTCGCGCGGCGTCACCGGGAAGCGCTAACTTGTCGCTGTCAGCCTGAGCTCTCCAACCGGGATCCTGCAATGGCAATGTTGAAGGAATTCAAGGAGTTCCTGCTCAAACAAAACGTTGTGGCGCTGGCGATAGCCGTCGTAATTGCGACCGCCCTCACCACGCTCGTCAAAGCGCTCGTCGATGATTTCATTATGCCGATCGTCGTCGCAATCGGCCCCGGTGGCGAATGGCAGAAAGCGACGTGGAGCGTCGGGCCGGTGAAATTTGGCGTTGGAGATTTTGCCGCCGCCGCTATCAACTTCGTCATCATCGGATTTGTCGCCTGGCGGATCTCGAAGATCTTCATCAAGCCAGTCGCCGACGCGCCCAAGCGAGATTGTCCGTTCTGCCGGATGTCGATCGACCGCGCTGCTACGCGGTGCCCGCATTGCACCAGCCAGCTCTCGCCGGCCTGATCGTCGGCCGATTCCGAAGCAGTGATCGGTAATACTACGTCGCGTACTCGAGCGCCGAGCGGACCTCGATGAAAAGCGTCTCGCCCGTGAACGGCTTCTGCAAATAGGGGATGCGATTGGCGCTCCCTTTGTCCGGGAAGATCTCTTCCTTCGGGTAGCCTGACATGAACAGGACGCGTATTCCCGGACTGAGCTCCCTGAGCTCTTCCACCATGCCTCGTCCGCCAAGATTCGGCATCGCCACGTCCGTCAGCACCAGATCGATTTCGCCGACGTGAGCGGCGGCGAGCCTCAGAGCGATGGCGCCGTCAGAGGCCTCCAGAACGCGATATCCCTTCTGGGAAAGAATCTTTTTTGCGAGGGTTCTCACCGCGGCCTCGTCCTCCACGAGGAGAATCGTCTCGGCGACGCGTGGGGTCTTCCCGAGTCCGGCGGCCGCCGATTTTTCGGTGGTGGCGAACGCTTTCTTCTTCAGGGCCGCCTCAGCGAGATTCGCATCGAACGGCTCGAGTCGAGAAGACGCGAGCAGCTGGCGCGCCAGAATCGACGCGCGTCTGGCTGCTCGTTGGATCTCCGCCAGCTCCTGCGCGCTGGCAGGGTTTTCGCCGGCGGTTTCGAGCAGAAACTCGGTATTAATCTGAATGACGGTGAGGAGGTTGTTCAGCTCGTGCGCGACAAAGCTGGCCGTTTTGTTCGCGTCTTCGAGATCGCGAGTTCGGGTGGCGAGATCGATTGCCGTCGTGTGACGCGTTTGCTTTCCTGAGCCGGTCGTGGCTTTCTTCAGAACCATTATCCTCGTGCCCTGTAACCCCCAACTAATTGCGGGAGGTGCTAGAAGCTAATGCATCGAGGCCAAAAGCTGCCGAGGTTCGCCCGTGCGGAATTGTTGCGGACGCCTGTTTACGCTCCGGGAAAACCCGCATGACGTTGCCGACGGGCCCACCAGCCGCCGACTACCGAGCGATCATCGAATCGGCGCCTGAAGCAATCGTCGTCTACACCGCGGAGAGATTCCTCTTCCTCAACAAGTTCGCGGCCGAGCAGCTCGGCGCAGATACGGCGTCGCTCGTCGGGCGTCCGATCATGGACTTCGTGCATCCCGATTCCGTTCCGGTCGTCGTCGGGCGAATTCGCAGTGTCCTCCAGAGCGGTGAGGCGGGTGGCCCGATAGACGTGCGCTTCGTCGCGCTGGACGGTACGGTGATTCCCGCCGAGGTCGTTTCAGTGCCCATCATTTTCGAAGGGCAGCAGGCCTTCCTGGGACTGATACGCGATACCAGCAAGCGGACGGGTATGGAGCGCGCCTTGCGCGAAAGCGAGGAGAGATTCGGAAATGCGTTCCATTTCTCTCCCCACGGAATGGCGTTCGTCGGTCCGAACGGAAGCTGGCTCAAGGCGAACCGCGCGCTCTGCGAGATGCTCGGTTATTCCGAGGCAGAGTTGCTCCAACGTCGCTTCTCCGATGTCACCCACCCCGAGGATGTCAGCAACGACGTAGAACAGCTGCGGCGGCTCGTTGCGGGTGAGATCAGCAGCGACCACCGAATCAAGCGTTATGTCCGAAAGGATGGGCGCGTGATCTGGGTTTCGCTGGCCGTCTCCGCGGTGCACGACGCGGAAGGGGCTCCAATCTATTTCATCGGCCAAATTCAGGACATCACTCGCGACCGTGAGATGGAAGAGCAACGGGCGCACGCCGAACGGCTCGCCGGAATAACGGAGACGACGATCGCGGTCGCTCACGAAATGAACAACGTGCTGACGGTTCTGATGATGAATTCCGAGTTTCTGGCGAACGATGCGTCGCCGGAGGAAATGCCCGGAATTGCCTCCGAGATACTTTCTGCGTCGAACAAGATCGCCGCGACTGTGCAACGTCTGCGGAGACTGGGGGTCCCCGACTCGGTTGCCTATCTGGGAGAAGTTAAAATGCTCGATTTGTCGCCAAAGCCGCCCGGGAAACCGAGGAAGAGAGGCAAGTGAGAATCTTGCGCAAGGAAGGCGATCGGCCTAGCTGAAAAAACTAACGTTCGTACATTAGCCTCCATGCGAAGGCCTGATGAGGCGCCGCTCGTCGGCCGGAGTGCAGAGCTCTCACTCCTGTCAAGAACGATCGACGAAGCGGCCCAGGGTGCGGGACGCTCGGTCTTCATCGTGGGAGAGGGCGGAATCGGCAAGACGCGCCTGGCCACCGCGGCGGCTGAACGCGCGGCCAAGCGCGGCTGGAGCGTGGCGGTGGGGCGCGCGTATCCCGTTGAGACTGGAGTGCCGTACGCGCTCTTCTCCGATGCTCTGCTCCCGCTGGTTCGAAAACTGGACCCGGCAACGCTGTCAGTCCTGAGTCGCGGGGGTGCCGCCGATTTCGGCTACCTGTTCCCCAATCTTGGCACATCGACCGAGCGCGATCGCGCATCCGCCGGCGCGGATCCGTCCGAAATCAAGGCGCGCCTGCTCTGGAACTTCACGCAGTTCCTTGGGAGGCTCTCCGCCAAGCAGCCGCTATTCGTCGTGCTGGAGAATCTGCAGTGGGCCGACGCGTCATCACTCGAGCTGCTTCACTTCGTCGGCCGGCAGATCGAGGGACAGAAAATAATTCTGCTCGGGACTTACAATGAGGCCGAGCGAGACTCCAACGCGGTTCTGCGCAGTACCGAGCAATCGCTGCTGCGGCTTGGCTTTCTAACGGTTCACAAGCTGGGCCCGCTCGGGCAGGCGGAAGTGGAGGACATCGTCCATCAGCTGTTCGGCGTGGACAAGAGCGTAACCCGCCACTTCTCGGCCAAGCTCTACGACTGGACGCGCGGGAACCCGTTCTTTGTCGAAGAAACGCTCAAGTCTCTCGTAGAGTCCGGGGCACTGTCGCAAACGGACGGGCGCTGGACCGGCTGGGAGATGGAGACCGTCCAACTTCCCTCCACTATTCGCGATGTGGTGAAGGCTCGCGTCGAGCGGCTTTCGCTAAAGGCGCGCACGTTGGCGAATCTCGCGGCCGTCATAGGAACCCGCGCTCCGTACGATACTCTCGCCAGAGTTTCGGGCCTGTCGGAGATCGAGATCGTCGCCGGACTGGACGAGCTGTTGGCGCATCGTGTTCTAGAGGAGACGGGGAGCGTCGACGCGATTCATTACGACTTCACGCATCCGCTGCTGCAGCAGGTGATCTATTCCGAGCTGGGGCAGGCGCGAGCACGGCTGCTGCACGCGACGATCGCGGAGGCACTCGAGAGTCTCTACGGCGATTCGGCACTCGCGCACGCCGACGAGCTCGCACTTCACTTCGCTCGCGCGCATTCGCAGTCGCTGGCGAGGAAAGCCGTGAGGTACCTGCACGCGGCGGGGCGTGGGGCTTTGGAGAAATACGCGAACCGCGAGGCCGCCAATTATCTGGCTGCTGCTCTCGAAAACCTTGACAGGGATCTGACGATAGTCGACGCGCCACGCGAGGAAATTCTGACCACTCTCGCTCGAACGAGACAGCGACTCGGCGAGTACGACGTGGCGATGGGGCTGTGGGAGCGCGCACGCGCGGACGCGGTTGCTCGCGGCGAGCGCGGCGCGCTGGCGAACATCGAGCACCGCATGGGTCTCGCTTGCTACTGGAGCGGGAAGTACACCGATGCGCTCGCTCACTACGAAGCGGGGCTCGCCGAAGCTGAGTCGGCAGATCCCGCGACGACGGTGCGGCTTCGACTGGCGAAAGGAATCGTCCTGCAGGATCTGGGACGACTTCAGGAAGCTCAGGCCGAAGTGGAGCGAGCGCTTGCATCGGCGGCCGCGGCCGGGGTCGAGAACGCCGCGCTGCTATCGCGCGCTCACAGAGCGCTGCTGCTCCTGTACGCGTGGACGGGGCCGTTGGAGCTCGCGCGCGAGCACGGGTTGCAGGCGATCGCGCACGCGGAGACGGCCGGCCAGCGGATGCTGGAATGGACGGCGCACTGGGGGATGGCGCTGCTTGCCGGAGTGTCCGGAGATGCCGAGGAGGTCGTCGAGCACATCGCAGCGAGTGACAAGCTGGCGGAGCAGATGCGCTCGCCGCTTCTTCCGCTCTGGTCCGCCGAGCTGTCGGTACAGTATCTGTCGGGAATCGGGAATTGGGACGCGGCGCTCGAGACCGCGGAGCGCACGATCGGTCTGGCGAAGAGTCTCAATCAGCGCATGCTGCTACCTCGTTTGTATGTGTGGTCCGGACTGATCTATCTGTGGCGGGGATCGGACGAAAAGGCGAAGGAGTACTTCGATCTCGCGTGGAAGCTGGCTGGTGGAGAAAAGGCGGGCTCACTCGAGGGGGCGGGGGAGCGAGCGCTCGATGTGCCCTCGATCGTTCCGGCGCATCTGGGTCTCGCATCATACCACCTCGCAATGGGAGATCCGGAGGAAGCTGTCCGCATTGGCGAAGCGGGGCTCGCCATCGCCGACAGGACCGGATACGTAGTCTGGTC
>JBGQIT010000204.1:0-5681 GCA_041498575.1 Gemmatimonadaceae bacterium | reverse complement strand
TTGTCGTTGTTGGCGGAGATCGATCCAACCTGGGCGATCTCCTTCTTGCCCTTGGTCGGGACGCTCATCTTTTTGAGATCTTCGACGACGGCGGAAACCGCGGCGTCAATGCCGCGCTTGAGCGCCATCGGGTTGACGCCGGCGGTGACGTTCTTGAGGCCTTCGCGGAAAATCGCCTGGGCCAATACCGTTGCGGTGGTGGTGCCGTCACCGGCGAGGTCGCTGGTCTTCGTAGCGACTTCCTTCACCATCTGCGCGCCCATGTTCTCGAGCGGATCCGAAAGCTCGATCTCCTTTGCTACGGTCACGCCGTCTTTGGTGACGGTCGGTGCACCGAACTTCTTGTCGATGACGACGTTGCGCCCCTTGGGACCAAGTGTGACCTTGACCGCCTCGGCGAGCTGGTCGACGCCGCGCTTGAGAGCCGCGCGCGCATCGGTGTTGAAGTGTAGTTCCTTGGCTGCCATATGATTCGCTCTTTGGGTGTCTGGTTTAGTTCACAACCGCGAGCACATCGGACTCGCGAAGGATCAGATACTGTTCGGTGTCGATCGTGACTTCGGTTCCGCTGTACTTGCCGTAAAGGACCTTGTCTCCGACCTTGACCTCCATCGGGACGCGGACGTTCTTCTCATAGCGGCCGGGGCCGACGGCGATGATCTCGCCCTGTTGGGGCTTTTCCTTGGCGGTGTCGGGAATGAAGAGTCCGCCGCGCATCTGCTCAGTGTCCTCCAGCGCCTTGACGACGACGCGATCTGCGAGGGGAGCGACCTTCGTGCTGGTTTGCGTTTTTGTGGCCATAGTTAGCTGCCCTTCTGCTGGGAAAAAGTGGCTGGTGGTGGGTGGCTCTGCTGTTAGCACTCGACCGTGGTGAGTGCTAAGCCACAACTTAATGGGTCGAGGATGGGTCAGTCAACCCGGAAATGCCCGACTGGAAGCCGGGTCTTTCACCGCTGCTACGTTAGAAGCTCGTAGCCCAGGCGGATGCCCTTGAGGGTCAGAAAGGGGTCAACAAGCTCGAGCTCAGCCGAATGCGGCCTGATCGTTTCCGCCATTCCTCCCGTTGCAATCACGATGGGTGGGGTCTTTCCCGGCCATTCCTTCTTGATGCGCCGGACGATGCCGTCAATGGAGTCTACGGCGCCGTAAAGAACCCCGGCCCGGATGCACTCGTCCGTCCGCCGCGCGATCACCCTTTTGGGCGCGACGATGTCGGTGGCGGGGAGCTGTGCGGTGCGCCGAAACAGGGTGTCCGCCGAGATCATGATCCCGGGTTGAATCACGCCCCCGAGGAAGGTCCCATCCGCGGTGATACAGTCGTATGTCGTGGCGGTACCCAGGTCGACGACGATCGCATCCTTCTTGTGGATCCGGCTGGCGGCCAGGGTATTCGCAATTCGATCGGCACCCACAGTGAAGGGCTCCTCCACATCCAGCTTGATCGGAAGCTTCGCCCGGGCGTCGATCATGATCGGCTTGTCCCCAAAGCACATTTCACACGCTTCGGCAAGCATCGGAGTGATGGCCGGTACGACCGAGCAGATGGCTGACCCGTCCACGCCTTCTGGCGACGCTATCTGCGGCCCTACTATCGATCGAATCAGGAGCGCCAGTTCGTCCGCCGTCCTCGGCGCGGCTGTAGTCAGCCTCCAATGGGACACCAGCTCTTCCCCGTCAAAGATTCCGATTGTGATCTCGGAGTTGCCAACATCGAAGACGACGATCATTGCGGATCCTCGAGCACGAGGGAGCCGGAGCGGAATGGAGTCACAGAGTCTGCCAACGCCACGAGCAGCTCGCCAGTCCGAGTAATACCGGCCACGCGACCGACAGCGGGCTCAATGCACTTTCGCCCCCGAGCGAGATCGCGGGCATCGAACTCCTCCATTTCATCGGTCTGGAGAGGACCGGTTGCCCGCGCAGCCGCGAGAACGGCGGGCACGAGCTCAGCGAGGACATCTAGCCGGTCGGTTCCCGCCTCGAGGCCGGCCGCTGACGGCACGTTCCGAGGTGGTTTTACATTCACGCCGAGGCCAATCGCTACATACTCGACCGCCTGTTCGCGCCAACGCGCTTCGACGAGAACGCCGCCGAGCTTTCCTTCATCCACGTAAAGGTCGTTCGGCCATTTGAGGCGGATCGGCTCCGACGCAAATCGATCGAGCGCCTCGGCGGCCGCAAGCCCGACGCGCAAGGAGAGAACTCCGAGGCCGGAGGTATCGGCCGGACGCTCGATCAGGGTCAGCCAGAGTCCGTCGCCCGGCGACGACTGCCAGCTCTTCCCGCCCCTGCCGCGACCCGCGGTCTGTTCGTTGGCGATCACGAGCGTTCCCGCCGGGGCCCCTCGGGCGGCGATCCTGTGCGCGACGTCGAGCGTGGACGTAGTCGACTCGAGGAGCTCCACACGCGGAAGCTCGAGCATTCGTTCGATCGCTTCGTGGGTTGCTCCATCGAAACGGACCTCGCTATCCGCGCGCGTGAATCACCGCCAGGACTGCGAGACCGAGCAAGACGCGATACCAGGCGAAAATTCCGTAACTGTGTCTGCTCACGTACCGCATGAGAATCGAGATGGCTAGCCACCCGCTGATCGCCGATGCCACAATCCCCGACATCAGCTCGTTCGTCACTGCACCTTCATGCAGCGCCTTTGGACCTTCGAGCACGACCGCAGCCGCGATGATCGGCATGCTCATCAGAAAGCTGAATTCCGCCGCGCTTTCGCGATCGAAGCGCAGGCCGCGCGCAGAAGTGATGGTGGAGCCCGAGCGCGAGACGCCGGGAATCAACGCGATCACCTGGGCCAATCCGATCAGAAGCGCATCCACCCAGCGCATTTCGCCAAGTACGCGGCGCTGGTCGACAGCCTTGTCGACTGCCCAGAGGACAATTCCCATCGCAATCAGCGCGATAGCGATTAGCTGTGGACTGCGAAACGCTGATTCCGCTCTCGACTGAAGAAAATACCCGCCGATGGCGGCGGGGATCGTGGCCACGATGAGGGCAATCACTTTCCGTTTTTCGGGGGTCTCGATCCGTCCAGTAGTAATAATTCCGAACGCGGCTTTGATCAGCGTGATCCACTCCATCCGGAAGTACCACAAGACCGCCAGCAGCGTCCCGAAGTGGAGAGCAACGTCGAACGCCAGCCCCGGATCCTCCCAGCCGAAAAACCACGGAGCGAGAGTGAGGTGCGCCGAGCTGCTGATGGGAAGAAACTCGGAGAGCCCCTGGATGATTCCGAGAGCGATCGCCTGGAGTGGTGTCATGTTTTTCGGGAGGGAAGTGATTGACGATAGAGCGATTCGTATTTGCTGACGATGGCGTCGCGAGAGAATCGCTCGCGAGCATCGGCAGCCCCAAGCTTGCTCATTTCCGACCAGCGCTTGCGATCCTGCAGAATCTCGAGCGCGGCCGCGGCCATCCCCGGGATGTCTCCGACAGCGCAGAGAACGCCGGTCTCCCCGTCGCGAATGACTTCCGGAAGGCCACCGGCATTGGTGCCGATGACAGGCACTCCAGATGCGAGTGCCTCGAGCGCGCTCAGTCCGAACGACTCGCTCTGACTAGGCAGGAGGAACAGATCCGCGGCCGCGAGCAGAGGCGCGATTTGATCGAGCTTCCCCAGAAATGACACGGAATTCTCGACCCCCAGCATGCGCGCCTCTTCTTCGGCGGCGGGTCGATCGGGGCCATCTCCGATCATCACGAGCACGCTGGGGATCTCGCGATTCACCTCGGCGTAGACGCGGATCACGTCACGAACGCGCTTGACGGTGCGGAAGTTCGAGACGTGCATGAGAATCGGTTTGGATGGTCCGAATTGCTTCCTCAGTAAGGACGGATACTTCTCGCGATCGTAGACGTCGGGGTCGATGAAGTTGTGGATCACGTCGATGGCGGGTCCGTCGCAGCCAAACGCGCGACACGTCTCCTCCTTCAGATATTGCGACACGGCCGTGATCCGATCCGACTTCTCGATCGAGAACTTCGTGATCGGATAGAATGAAGGATCCTGGCCGACGATCGTGATGTCCGTTCCGTGAAGTGTGGTAATCACCTCCACATTTTCGCCCGTCTCACGCAGCATCTCGCGCGCGATCCAGGCGCTGGTGGCGTGCGGGATCGCGTAGTGACAGTGCAGCAGCTCGAGGTGGTGGCTCTTGACCACTTCGTGCATCCGCACCGCCAGAGCGAGATCGTATGGCGGAAACTCGAACAGCGGGTAGCGGCCAACATCGACCTCGTGAAAGAAAATGCGCGGTAGGAACGACGGAAGGCGGAACGGCTGTCGATACGTGATGAAGTGGACTTCGTGCCCGCGCTCCGCCAACGCGATGCCGAGCTCGGTTGCCACGGCGCCGGACCCGCCGTACGTCGGGTAACAGGTGATGCCTATGTTCACTCAGCTCTTTCCCACCACTCCCGCACGACGGCACGGGCTTGAGAGTCTTCAGGATTGACCACTGTCACAGCAGCGCGCGGCAGCTGATGTCTGAACCATGTACGCTGGCGCTTCGCGTATTGTCGCGTCTCAATAATGATCCGCTCCCGCGCGGATGACAAATCCAGGCGGCTCTCGACGTGCTCGCGGATCACCGAGTAGCCGCTCGCTTTCCATGCCGGCGCGTCCGGTGGAACGGTGCGCATCAGTTCGCGAACTTCATCTGCCCAACCGGCTTTGAGCATCCTATCGACTCGTGTCGCGATTCCCGATTCGAGCTTGAGGCCAGGATCCACAACCAGATACGCGGTTCTTTCGCGCTGAACGTCGGCCGTCGTCGCCGCTCTGTGTTCGGCGTGAAGCTCACTGATGCGCGAGCCTGCGAGGAGCGCCGTCTCGATCGCGCGCAATAGCTGGGTGCGGCCGAGGTGTGCTCGCGGGGGGTCGAGTCGCTCGCACCAGCGGCGCAGCTCGGCGAGAGGCTTTGACTCGAGCTCGCGCTCTAATTCGGTTCGCTGTTGGGGATCCACTTCCGGCGCAGAGAAAAGCGGTTTGACGAGGGCTTTGATATAGAGTCCCGTTCCCCCTACGACTGCCGCCTCTTTCCCCGTCTTGGCTGCGCATTCGATCCATTCGTTCGCTTCGCCCGCCCATCTGGCCGCGGAGTACCGTTCTTCGGGGTTGGCGACATCGATTCCGTAGTGGGTCACGCGCGCCCGCTCCTCGCGCGTCGGTTTGGCGGTTCCGATATCGAAGTGGCGATAGACCTGTCGCGAATCCGCACTCAGAATCACCGCGTCGTGCGTCTCGCAGAGCTCTAGCGCGACCGCGGATTTGCCGGCGGCGGTCGGGCCACAGATCACTCGCAGCCTATCGCCTGCCAAAGCGCCGTTCTACCTCGTCCCAGGTGAGATGAACGATGGTGGAGCGTCCGTGCACGTCGTGGGCTGGCAGCGTGGTGTCGCGCAGCGCCGCGAAGAGAGCGCGCATTTCTCCCTGCGAAAGCTCTTCACCCGCCTTGATTGCCGCCTTGCACGCGACGGTGGCCGCGAGTCGTTCGTGTTTTGCCGCCGCTCCGGCGACCCGGTCGCCCGTCAGCGAGTCGAGAGTCTCGCGCAAGCAGCGCTCGGCGTCGAAGCGCCGGTGCGGCATTGGCACGGTGTTGACGATGAGAGTGTGGCCGCCAAATCCTTCCACCTCGAACCCGAGGCGCTCGAGATACTCGCGATTGGAATCG
>JBGQIT010000203.1:0-5705 GCA_041498575.1 Gemmatimonadaceae bacterium | reverse complement strand
CTCGCCGTACTTCGTCGCCATCTCGACCCCCAGCTGCACGTGAGTGCCTTCGTGCTCGTGGGTGAGAACCTTGCCGACGTCATGGAGCAATGCTCCCCTGCGAGCCATCGCTACATCGAGCCCGAGCTCGGCGGACATGATCCCGGCGAGCCACGCGACTTCCTTCGAGTGATTCAGAATGTTCTGGCCATAGCTCGTGCGCCAGCGCATGCGCCCAATCAGCTTCACCAGCTCCGGATGTAGTCCGTGCACGCCGCTTTCGTACGCCGCCTGCTCACCTGTCTCGACGATAGATGTGTCGACCTCCTGCCTCGACTTGTTGACGACCTCTTCGATGCGCCCGGGGTGGATCCGGCCGTCGGCAACGAGCTTCTCCAGGGAAAGACGCGCGATCTCGCGCCGTATCGGATCGAAGCACGACACGACGACCGTGTCCGGCGTGTCGTCGATGATGACATCCACCCCGGTGGCAAGCTCAAATGCGCGAATGTTCCTGCCCTCGCGCCCGATGATCCGCCCCTTCATCTCATCGTTGGGCAGTGAAACAGCGGAGACCGTGGCTTCCACGCTCTGTTCGGCCGCGATCCTCTGGATGGCCAGCGCGATTATCTTTTTCGCCTCTCGCTCGGCGTTCCGTTTAGCGGTCTCGCGAATCTCGCGGATCTTGTTTGCCGCGTCGGCGTGTGCCTCCTCCTCCATTCGATGCATGAGCTCCGCCTTCGCCTCGGCGGCGGAGAGTCCAGCGAGCTGTTCCAGCCGTCGCCTTTCGTCGCCGAGCAGCTTGTCGAGCTCCTGCTCGCGGTCCGCCATGGTCTTTTCGCGGTTGGCGAGCGTCTCAACGCGTTTCGCTGTCTCGCGTTCGCGCTGCTCCAGCAGGTCGTACTTGCGATTGAGCTGGCCCTCGTGGTCGTCGACCCTTCGCTCCTCGCGCTCAATCTCCTCGCGGCGGCCGCGGACCTCGAGTTCCCACTCCTCGCGGAGCCTCATGAGCTCTTCCTTGCCGCTGAGGATGGCGGTCTTGCGTAGACTTTCTGCTTCCCGCTCCGCTTCGCCGACGATTCTCCTGGAGGTCTCTTCCGCGGTCGCGTGTGCCTGCTGCTGGCGCTCGAGCTCAGAGCGTCGACCCAATTTTCTTCCAATAAAGAAAAAAACCGCGCCGGCAATTACCAACAGAAGGATGCCAGCCGCGGATAACCAAGCAGTGCTAGTCATGTAGGATCTATGTTGGGCCCGCGGCAATGCCACAGGCGGCCCCTATCGCGCCGGAAAGTCGTCGCGAAGTCGAGTTAAACTAATGTCGGTTCTTGGTTTGGGCGAGAGCGAGTTCACGCTCTGTCGCGGCGTCGGGGTCCGGTCGCCGGAGGTGCGCGCTAGTCCTTTCTCTTCGCCGGCGGCAACCAGGGCCGGATCTCGGCACTAAGCCGCTTCATGGATCCGGCGAGGTCGTCACCAGCCCCACGGGCGTCGAATAGCTCGTCGGTGATGCTCAGCGCCGCGAGGATGGCGCCTTTCTGGGCCTCGACGATGTTCCCGGCGCGCATCGTCTCACGGATCACGTTGTCGACGTGCTCGGCCACGGCGCGGGTGCGCTCTGGGCTGGCGTCGCTTCTGATCGAATACTCGTCGCCGAGGATCGTGACGCGAACGACATTCTTTTTCGTGCTCAACGAACCCCCGCGCCGTCATGCTGCTGGCGGAGAAAGCGAACGCGATCGATCATCTGCTGCGTTCGTGCACGCGCGGCATCGAGGCGGCTGGCGAGTCCGGCGTTCTCTTTCTCCAGAAACTGCACGCGCTCGGGGGACACGACTCCCTTCACTCCGGTCGATTCCAGGCTCTTGATGCGGGCCTCCGCTTGCAACGCCCGACGGCGAAATGAAGCGAGCTCGTCGCCAAGATGCTTCACCAGCTGCTCCAGCTCCGCAAAAGCGGCTCTATCAGGCCGTACGCTGTCGGACACCCAGTTCTCCCTCTAGTGCGGTGACAATCTTCGCCGTTCTTCCCTGCACTTCCTGGTCCTTTAGTGTGCGCTCGGGATGACGGAAGGTCAACGCCCAGGCGAGACTGCGCAATCCTTCTGGAATTCCTTGTCCGCTGAATTCGTCGAAAAGCGTAAGACTCTCGAGCAGCTCGCCAGCTTCTTGGCGGATGACGGTGTCGATCTGGGCCGCGGTGACACTGGCGGGCGCCAGGAGTGCGAGATCGACCTGCACTCGAGGAGTCGCGGGAATCGGGCGGTACGCTTTACTCCTTGCCGCTCCCTGTTCGATCGCTTCGAGGTTGATCTCCAAACCGAACGCGGGTTTCGCCCAAACCGGGGCATCGAGCTTCAGCCGTTTGGCCGAGCCGACGGTGTGCCCGTCCACCGAAATCTCCCACAACGTGTCCCCGGTGCCCGGAACAAGTATCAGCGCAGCCGACGGGAACGCCGCCGCAGCCGCTGTCTCGGCGAGGAACTTGATGTCCCACTCGTCATAGCTCGGTTGTATCGCCTTCGTGAAATGAGTCGGCGCCCGCTGACCCATCACCAGCGCGGCAACGTGCATCTCTTCGTGCGGAAGCACCGCCTTCTTCGGACCAGGAAGGTCCGCCGCACTCTCCCCGGCGAAGAACGCGGTGCCGATCTCGAACAGCCGAACGTTACCCTGCATGCGGGCGAGATTGTATTCAGCGCGGGATACGAGAGTAGTCAGCAGGTCTCCGCGCAGGAATGCTTCGTCCTCCGCGAGCGGATTCGTGACACGGACAGTTGCCCCATGACCCTCGGCGACGAATGGCATCGGCCTCACCTCATTCAGGCCGACGCCGACGAAAGTTTCCTCCAGACGCTTCGTCACTGCTACGAGTGGCGCGTCGGGGACGGCGCTCGGGCGGAACGGCCGCAGCTCGGAGGAGAAACTATCGTAGCCTCTGAGGCGCGCGATCTCTTCGGCGAGATCAACGTCGCTGTGTACGTCGTGCCGCCAGCTCGGCGGCGAGACCTTGAGAACATCCTTTGCCTCGGGCGCGATCCTGAATCCGACTGTCCTGAGATTCTTTTCTACTTCGTTCGTCTCGACCGGCTCGCCGAGTAGCCGCGCCACGCGCACTAGCTTGAGCGAGATCGGTTGCGGGCGTCTGGGAAGTGGATACAAGTCGATCGGACTCCCTTGCGGAATTCCGCCAGCCACCGACAGGATCAGCCTCACCGCGTAGTCTACGAGCGCCGGAATCGCATCGACGTCCACGCCGCGCTCGAAGCGATAGCTGGCGTCGGTTGAGATTGCGAGCTTGCGACGCGTCGCGCGAATGCGAGCGGGATTGAACGCGGCGACTTCGAGGAAAATCTCGGTGGTCGATTCGGATACTTCGCTTCCACTGCCTCCAATGATGCCGGCGATCGCCTGCGCCCGCTCCGCGTCGCCGATGACAACTGCGCCGGGGGGAAGCGTTCTATCGACTCCGTCGAGCGTCTTGATCAACTCTTCGCCGCGGGTCTTCCGCACGACGACCGTGCCGCGCGCGATCTTCTCGAGATCGAACGCGTGCATCGGCTGCCCGAACCCGAGGAGCATGTAGTTCGTGACGTCGACGACATTGTTGATCGGGCGCGATCCGACCGCCTGGAGCCGCTGAACGAGCCAATCAGGGCTGGGTCCCACCTTCAGCCCGGTGATGACTGCGCCGGCGTACCGCATGCAGCCATCGGTGTCCTCGAGCTTGACGGTGACATCTCCGACTTTTCCGGAAGTCGCTTTCACCGTGTGCGTGCGAATAACGAACGGCTTTTCCTCGGCGATCTCGGGACGAGTCACTGTTCCGCCGGTTGCGGCGGCGATCTCACGAGCGAGCCCTTCGTGCGACAGGAGATCGGGGCGATTCGGCAGGACATCGATTACGAGGCGGGTGTCGCCGATCGGCATCGCATCGAGGAACCTGGTTCCGGGTTCAGCGACGAGGGTGAGCGCCATGATTCCCTCGGTGTCCGTGCCGAGCCCAAGCTCCTTCGCCGAGCAGAGCATGCCTTCCGACGTCTCGCCACGAATCTTTCGCTTCTCGATTTTGAGTCCGCCGGGGAGTGTGGCGCCGACGGGGGCGAAGGGGTAGAGCGCGTTGACACTGACATTCGCCGCACCGCACACCACGTCGACCAGAGTTCCACCGCCAGCATCGACTTTCGTGACCCAGAGGTGGTCCGAGTTTGGATGACGCGCGGCCTCGACGACGCGAGCGATCACGACGTCGCGCAAATCATCGCGGAGCGAGACCAGATCGTCGACCGTCGCGCACCGCGAGGTGAGCATGTCGCGCAGCTCAGTGGGACTGAGGCTGAACGGAACGAACGCGCGCAGCCACTCGTAGGAAGCGTTCACGATGTGGGAGCGTTCATCGGAAGAAAGAACTCATCGGGAGATCTGGTATAGGAATCTCACGTCAGAATCGTAAAGAATTCGTATGTCCGGGATGTCGTAGCGCAGCATCGCGATGCGTGCCGGCCCCATTCCGAAAGCCCAGCCGGTGTAGCGATCACCATCGAGTCCGGCGGCGTTCAGAACGGATGGATGCACCATTCCCGACCCAAGTATCTCCATCCAACCCGTGCCCTTGCAGCTCGGGCAGCCGGACCCGTGACACAGCTGGCACTCAACGTCCATCTCAGCCGACGGCTCCGTGAAGGGGAAATAGCTTGGCCTGAAGCGCGTTTTCGTCTTGCCGAAGAATCTGTTGGCGAAGTGCGTGAGGGTCGCCTTGAGATCAACGAAACTCACCCCTTCATCGATGGCCAGGCCTTCAATCTGCGCGAACATTGGCGCGTGTGACGCATCGAAGAAGTCGCGGCGGTAGGCGTTGCCCGGGCTAAGGATTCTGATCGGAGGCTTGAACTTTTGCATCGTGCGGATCTGCACGGGTGAGGTGTGCGTTCTCAGCATCACGTTCTCGCCCAGGTATAGCGTGTCGTGCAGATCCAGCGCGGGGTGATCGGGCGGAAAGTTCAGCGCAGTGAAGTTGTACCACTCCGTCTCCGCCTCCGGTCCCAATGCAATCGTGAAGCCCAGCTCCCGGAAGATGTCCTCGATCTCCTCGATCACAAGCGTGACCGGGTGCTTCGATCCGAGCCATTGCCGCCGCGCCGGCATCGTCGGGTCGACGCTCCTCTTGGAAGAGCTGGCAGCCTCGAGCTGCTGTCGCCGGTCCTCGAGGCGCGCCTCGAGCTTCGCCTTTACGGCATTGATCAGCGAGCCGCCTTCACGCAGCTCCGCGGGCGCGAGTGACGGCAGCTGCTTGAAGAGCTCCGGCAGTCGTCCGGACTTTCTTCCAAGCAGCGACGTGCGCGCCTCCTCGAGCAAGGAGGCCGTCGTCGCGGCATCGATGAGCTTCTCGCCTTCAGCGGCGAGCGTGGTGACTAGCTGCTGGAATTCCGAAAGCGTCACGGTTCTGAGTGTGGGTGGGCAAAAGCAAAAGGACTCCACCGCGCTGGTCTTACATTAGCGCCGGTAGAGTCCTTTTGAAATCCTTGCGGAACGTTACGCGGCGTCCAAAGCGGATCTCGCCTTTTCGGCGAGCGCGGTAAACGCGGCAGAATCGTTGACAGCGATGTCGGACAGAACCTTCCGATCGATTTCGATGCCCGCCTTTTTGAGGCCGTGCATGAACACCGAGTACGACATCCCGTGCTGGTGCGCGCCCGCGTTGATACGGACGATCCACAGCTTGCGGAAATCACG
>JBGQIT010000202.1:0-5712 GCA_041498575.1 Gemmatimonadaceae bacterium | reverse complement strand
TCAAATCGGGCCGATTGATGGAGACGATTGACGCGGCGAGCAACCCGGCGTTGATCGCGCCGGGCTTGCCGATGGCCAGGGTCCCGACCGGCACGCCGGCAGGCATTTGGACTATCGAAAGCAGGGAGTCTATGCCCTGCAACGCTTTTGATTCGACCGGAACACCCAGCACTGGAACTGTGGTCTTGGCCGCCGTCATGCCGGGAAGGTGCGCCGCCCCACCAGCTCCCGCGATAATCACTTCGATTCCGCGCTGCTCGGCCGATTCGGCGTACTCGAAGAGCAGATCCGGGGTGCGGTGTGCGGACACGATCTTCGTCTCGTGCGCGATACCGAGAGCATCAAGGATCTGCGCGGCGTGTTGCATGGTGTCCCAATCGGACTTGGAGCCCATTATCAGTCCAACGAGCACATCCGCCACGTCAATTCCTCGTGTTGTGATCCGGCCTGCGCCGCCTACAGCTCCCGTTCCAGCTCCTGCTCGAGATCGTCGAAGCCGAGCTCGGCGCTGGCGACAATCTCATAGTCGAAATCGTCTTCGTCCGGCACGCCGATATCATCGAGCGCTCGCGCCTGTGAACCATCGATCGCGGTTCGCTGCTCGAGCGCGAGCAACAGATCGCTGATGCGGCAGAAACTCTTCCGGTGGTGCGGAGTGATTCCATGAGACGTGAGTCCCGCCACGTGCTCGCGCGTCGTGTAGCCCGCGTTGTGGTCCCAAATATACTGCGGATATCGCACGGCGAGCCGCGTCATGAGGAGATCACGAGTGACCTTGGCGAGGATGGATGCGCAAGCGATGCTGAAACACCGCGCGTCCCCGTGCACGACGGCCGTGTGCGGAATGGGAAGCGTTCGCATCACCCGACCGTCGATCACGACGTGATCCGGCCTTATCTCCAGACGGTCCAAGGCTCGCCGCATGGCGAGCACGCTTGCCTGGTAGATGTTGATGCGATCGATCTCCCGCACCGAGGCGGCCCCGAGGGCGAACGCGACGGCGCGCTCGCGGATCTTGACCGCGAGGCGGATGCGCTGAGCGTGCGTCAATCGCTTGGAGTCGTCGACTCCGACGATAGCACGGGTGTCGGCGGGCATTATCACGGCGCAGGCGACGACCGGACCGGCGATCGGGCCTCTACCGACTTCGTCCACACCGGCGAGCAGAGGACCCTTCTGGACACGCAGGTCACGCTCGATCGTAGTCCAACGCTTCCGCCGCGGCACGTGCCTGCGGCGGGTGGGTCCTTGATCAGTTGGAACTTCGGGGGTCGACTGGGGAGTGCCCGGTTCGACCTCGTCCTGCATGCTGTTCTACGCTCGGCTGAGCGAGGAGAGCCTAGGCCTCGACGCCGGCTTCCGTTCCCGTCTCAGCTACTGTCTCCGAGCCCGGGATCGTCACCTTGGCCTTCCGCTCTCTAATGCGGGTTGCCTTACCGGTGAGGTGGCGCAGGTAGTACAGCTTGGCGCGACGGACGCGTCCGCGGCGAACCACGATAATCTCGCCGATCATCGGGCTGTGCACGGGGAAGATGCGCTCGACGCCGATGCCGTTCGAAATCTTCCGGACGGTGAAGGTCTCGCTCACTCCGCTGCCGCGCTTGGCGATGCAGACACCCTCGAAAGCCTGAATTCTTTCCTTGTCGCCCTCGCGCACGCGCACGTTGACGCGGAGCGTGTCACCAGCCCTGAACGGGGGGATGTTGTCGCGGAGCCACTCTTTCTGGGTTTCGATGAAGGGATGCATATGGCGCTCGGGGCTGGAGTTAACAGCCTGGTAAAGACGTGTTTAGGCGATTCTCAGGCAGCCACGAAAAGTAAACCAGCCCGCGCCCGAATGCCAGCATGCTGGCGCCGCTCGACGCTCCCGGCCAGGATGCAACGAGTAAAGGCGCCGGCGTGTCCAATAGCACTCACATCCAATAGCACTCACATCCAATAGCACTCACATCGGAGGGACGATGCTCAATCTTGTCAGACCTGCTGGTTCGGCTGCCCTGATCCTCGCCTTCGCCGCCTGCAGCGATTCCGTCACCGGCCCCAAAAACGTCGAAGAAGCCCGGAACCTCTGGCAGGCGCAAAACATTTCCTCGTACACCTACGTTGGCGCCGTCGCTGCCTTTGCCCCCGCAGGACCGGTCTCTGTGGAGGTAACCCAAGGACGGGTTACGCGCGTGACTGTCATCGGCACCGGAGCTGAGATCTCGACTGATGGTTGGTACACGATTGACCAGCTATTCGATCAAACCCTCGCCGCAACCACAACGCTAACCGTGACATTCGACCCAATAAGGGGTTACCCGAGAACCATCGAGCGCTGTTGCATGGCAGACGATTCGGGAAGCATCTACATGGCTAGCTCGTTATTCCCGTCCACGTGAGACGATCCGAACGCCTACTCGGTGCTGTCTTTGCGCCGCCGGGTCAGGCGATCGCTTTCATCCGCCCGCCATTTCGCGATCTTGGCGTGGTCTCCCGAAAGCAACACATCCGGCACCATGTGCCCGCGATATTCGGGCGGACGAGTATAACTGGGCGCGCTCAATCCCCTGCCGAAAAAAGAGTCTCCCCGCGCACTCTCGATGTCAGACATTGCGCCCGGTAGCAAACGGACGGTCGCGTCAATGATCGTGAGCGCCGCCGCCTCTCCACCACTCAAGACGAAATCGCCGAGCGAAATCTCCTCTGACGCGAGATGATCGGCGACGCGCTGATCGATGTCCTTGTAGTGACCACATAGTAGAGTCAGTTCCTCACCATCTGAAAACCGCCCCGCATCCGCGTGGGAGAAGACTCTGCCTCGCGGCGACAACAGCACGATCGGCGGCTTCGTGCGCAGCGATTCCACCGCCTCGAAGAACGGCTGCGGCTTCATCACCATCCCGGCGCCGCCGCCGTACGGAGCGTCGTCCACGGTTCGGTGTTTGTCGTGCGTGAAATCGCGCAAGTCGATGATGTTGTAGCGCACGCTGCCCGCCGCTGCCGCTCGAGACGGGATGCTCAGACCGAGTGGTCCGCTGAAGAACTCGGGAAAGATCGTGACGACGTTGATTCTCAGCGGCACGTGCTACTCCTCGCCGCCGTAATTGTCCATGAGGCCGAGCGTGTCGTTGATCAGGATCGTTCGCGCTTCGATGTCCGTCTGGACAACGATTTCAGGGCGATACGGAATCAGAACGCTGCCGCGCCGGGTATTGATGTCGAGCATGAGTCCTTGCGGCAGCTCGTAAAACGTCGTCACGGTGCCGAGGTCCTCACCACCGGCGCTTATCGCCTTCATTCCGATCAGGTCGTGGAGATAGACCTGGTCTTGCTGGAGAGGCGGCAGCTCGCTGAAGGGCGCGAGCAGATAGCGTCCACGCCACAGTTCGGCGCTGTCGCGGTCCTGGAGCTCCTCGAACTGCACGAGCAGGCCCTTCTTGAATGGCCTCGAGTCAGAGACCGTGAGCGTCGGGATCTCCTCTGCTCCTCTGACATCGTACACGACCGCCAGATCGCCGTCGGAGGTTCCCGCAAAAACACGACTGCCGGACGCGAAGACGACGTCCGGCTTATCGGTGAGAGGTTCGATGACCACCTCTCCACGAATTCCCTGCGCTTTGCGGATCAGCCCGACGATCGCGTACTCGGGCCCAGGCATGTGAGTAGCTGGCGCTCTAGGCGCCGGAGGCTGCTTCGTCCGACTTCTCGCTGAGCGGAACCGCGACGACTTTGCGCTCGATGCCGAGTCTCTGCTCATGGCGCCGCTTGAGGACGCCGGCGCGCCGAAGGAGCGACCGTACAGTGTCGGTGGGCTGGGCGCCAAGGTTGAGCCAATGGTTGGCTCTCGCTTCGTCGACCTGGAGCGAACCCTCGATCTGACGCGGAGCGTACTGACCAATGATTTCGATGAACTTCCCGTCGCGTGGACTCTGCGAATCGGCGATGAGAATGCGGTAGAACGGCGCATTTTTCCGCCCGACTCGGCGGAGACGAATCTTTACCATCTCGGTACTGCTCCCTTGAAGGGTGTTTGGTGAGACGCTCAGGGCGTCTCGATCCGGGCTCCTCGCGTCGCTGGTCGGTCCAGCGCGCACCCGGTACAGCTAAGTCGTGCAATCTAATAGGGTAGGCATCGCCCGCACAGCGGCTGAGTACTGCAACTGAGCGGGTGCCAGACCTCAGTAGCATAGATGCCAGTTTCAAGTTCACGACGTCCGGACTTCACTAAGCGCAATTCATGGCACAAGCAGTAGCTGTCACGCCACGGAGATAAGTCAGGACGTAGTGAACTGCAGAACTGGCATCTCTGCCACTGACCGCTCGCACCCGTTCAGTTGCAGTTAGCAGCCTTCAGCCCCACGAGTTGGCAGTCGCGAGTTACCGCCCCCCGAACATCCCAGGCATGGAGGGCATCCCCATCCTTCCTCCCCCGGCCATCTTCTTCATCATCTTCTGCATCTCGCGGAACTGATCGAGCAGACGGTTCACGTCGCTGATCGGCCGGCCGGCGCCCTTCGCGATACGCGCGCGCCGCGAGCCGTTGATCAGGCCGGGATTCTTCCTCTCCTCGGGCGTCATCGACAGCACGATCGCCTCGACGTGCTTCATGCGCTTGGGATCCGCCTTCATCTGCTTCAGCGCCTTGGTGTTCACGCCCGGCAGCATTTTCAGGATCCCCTCCAGCGGGCCCATCTTCTGGATCTGACGCATGCTGTTGAGGAAATCGTTGAGATCCATTCCCTCCTTGCGGACCTTTTTCTCCAGTCGCTTCGTCTCGGCCTCATCGAACGACGCCTGCGCCTTCTCTACAAGGGTGACGATGTCGCCCTGTTGCAGGATGCGTCCCGCCATTCTCTCGGGATGAAACTCCTCCAGCGCGTCGGACTTCTCACCCACACCGATGTACTTGATGGGCTTCTTCGTTACGCCGTAGATCGAGAGGGCGGCTCCGCCCCTGGCGTCGCCGTCCATCTTTGTCAGTACGACACCAGTGATGTCGAGGGCCTGATCGAAGCCCTGCGCGATCTTCACGGCGTCCTGTCCGGTCATCCCATCGGCGACGAGCAGAATCTCGGACGGGCGAAGCGCTTCCTTCAGGCGTGAAAGCTCTTGCATCATTGCTTCGTCGATCTGCAGCCGGCCGGCGGTGTCGATGATCACGACGCGATCACGCTCGCGCAGAGCTTCCGCGACCCCCGCGCGCGCGATCTTCACCACGTCATTCGTGCTCCGGTCGACGTAGACCGGAATCGAAAGCTCTCGGCCCAGCGTCTCCAGCTGGTCGATTGCCGCGGGCCTGTAGACGTCGGCCGCCACCAGCCGCGTCGAACGACCTTCGGCCTTCAGCTTTCTCGCGAGCTTCGCGGCTGTCGTGGTCTTACCGGATCCCTGAAGACCCACCATCATCACCACCGATGGAGGCACCGTTCCGAGCTTAAGTCCCTCGCGGCGCTCACCCAGCATGGCGGTGAGCTCCTCATGGACGATCTTGACTAGCTGCTGTCCCGGAGAGACCGTAGTGAGCGCGTTGACACCCGTCGCCTTCTTCTCGACGCGCTCGAGAAACTCGCGCGTCAGCTGAAAGTTGACGTCGGCCTCGAGCAGTACGCGGCGGACTTCGCGCAGGCCCTCCCTGATATCGGCTTCGGTTAGAACACCGCGGCCACGCAGGCGGGCGAACGTGGCTTCGAGCTTTTCGCTCAGATCCTCGAACATAGCCTTTAAACTTAG
>JBGQIT010000201.1:0-5748 GCA_041498575.1 Gemmatimonadaceae bacterium | reverse complement strand
CTCGCTCGAGGAGCTGAGCAAGGACCGCGCACGATTCATCGCCGAGCAGGGTTGGGATGATTTCGCGCACGTGAGTGGGGACTTCGCTGAGCGCGATCGCGTGATCCGGCACCTCGACTATTTCGATGAAGTGGTGCTCTGGTTCGAGGACGATCTCTACGACCAGCTGCAGCTGATACAGCTCCTCGATTTCTTCGGACGCGGCGCTGCGCGCGGGAAGACTCTGTCCGTGATCGTGGTCGATGGCTACATCCCTCCGCTTTCGGTCGCTCAGCTAACTCAGCTCGACAAAACGCGTCCGCGAGTAGCTCCAGAACAGCTCGAGCTGGCAAAACGAGCATGGAAGGCATTCGGCTCAGCCGATCCCACATCAATTGCGAAGCTGCTCGACGAGAACACTTCCGACCTTCGGTATCTCGCGCCAGCTCTGAGGCGGCATCTCGAGGAGTTTCCATCGTCGATCAACGGACTGTCTCGCTCCGAACGTGAAGCGCTCACCGCGATCGAGGACGGGCATTCGACGCCGGTGGCCGCATTCCTCGAAGTCGCGAGGAAACAAGAGAGCGTCTTTCTCGGCGACATCATCTTCTATTCGTATCTGGAGCGACTGAGCGGGAAAAGGGATGCCCTCGTCACCTGGAAGGACGGCACTCCGGTGATCGCTCCGACGTCGGAAAGTTCGCGGGAATTCGTGGAAGGCGAGCTGACTCTGACGCCTCTGGGCCGGGAAGTGCTCGCGGGAACGAAGAACTGGCAACACATCAACAAGAGAACGCGCTGGCTCGGGGGAGTAGAAATCAATCCCGGCGAAGTTGGTTGGCGCTGGGATCCAGCCGAGCGGGAGCTCGTGCGGGGGAGCGTCGCTGCCAAACCGACCAAGGCGAAGGCTCACGCGAAGAAACGCTCGTCCTCGACCAAGCCGGCCAGAGCGAAGGCTCACCCCGCGAAGAAACGCCCGTCCCCTCGCGCAAAAAAGCCAAGGTCCCGTCCCGCCAGGAAGCAGGCGTCACCGCGCCCAAATAAGTCGAAGCCGCGTAGCCACCCCCGGCGCACCCGTAGAAAAAAGAAATGAGTGAAAAAATTCTCATCGACGGTGACACGCTCACCGTCGATGAAGCTTACGCGGTGGCGGCTGATCGAGTTCGCGTCGGTCTCGCGCCCAAAGCGCGCGAGCGAATGCTCCGTACCCGCGCCGTCGTCGACGACATCGTGCAACGAGACCTGGTCGTGTACGGGGTCACTACCGGCTTCGGAAAACTTTCTGAAGTCGCGATCCCGCGCGACAAACTGGCGCAGCTGCAGGTGAATGTCATCCGCAGCCACGCATCGGGAGTCGGTGATCGCCTCCCCGAGCGCGAGGTGAGAGCGATGATGCTCCTCCGCGCGAATGTGATCGCAAAGGGCTACTCCGGCGCGCGGCCGGAGCTCGTCGATCTCATTCTCCAGATGCTGAACGCCGATGTCTACCCGCCCATTCCGGAGCAGGGGAGTGTGGGGGCGAGCGGTGATTTGGCGCCCCTCGCGCATCTCGGCCTCGCCCTCATCGGCGAGGGAACGTTGATCAAGGGGAATGCCGAGGATCCGGCGGCGAAGCTCCTGCGTGAGATCGGCGCCAAGCCGGTCGTTCTCGCGCCGAAGGAAGGCATCACCCTGATCAATGGAACCCAGGCGCATACGGCGGTAGCACTCATCGCGCTCGTCCACGCGCGCGCTCTCTGGCGCACCGCCCATGTCGCGGGCGCGATGTCGCTCGAGGCGTTGCTTGGCACACCGGTCGCGTTCGACGAGCGAATCCACGACGCCCGCGGTCAGAAGGGACAATCCCGCTCGGCGGCGCTACTTCGCGATCTGCTGGCGGACAGCGAGCTGCGGGAATCGCACCGTCACGGCGACCCGCGCGTGCAGGATCCCTACGCGCTTCGCTGCATGCCGCAGGTGCACGGACCCGTGCTCGATGCGCTCGACTTTATCGACAATGCGGTTTCGAGAGAGCTGAACGCCGCCACCGACAATCCGCTGGTCTTCGAGAACGGCGAAACGCTCAGCGGCGGAAACTTCCATGGACTCGCGGTCGCCATGGCGCTCGACTTTCTTGCGATCGTGCTGACTCACCTGGCGACAATGGCGGAGCGGAGGATCGACCGGTTGGTTCATCCAGATCTCAACCAGGGACTTCCTCCATTCCTCTCGCCAGACGCGGGCGTCAATTCCGGCTTCATGATGGCTCAGGTGACGGCGGCGGCCCTGGCGAGCGAGTGCAAGGTGCTCTCTCATCCGGCGAGCGTGGACACGATACCAACCGACGGCAGCAAGGAAGATGTGGTTCCAATGGCAATGGGCGCGGCCTGGAAGGCGCGGCGCGTTCTTCGCAATCTGGAAAACATTCTCGCCATCGAGTTGATGTGCGGAGCACAGGGGATCGATTTCAGGGCACCGCTGCGTCCCGGTCGCGGCGTCCGTATCGCGCACAAGCGTGTCCGCGACATCGTGCCCAGGCTCGAGAGCGACCGCGTGCTGAGCGGCGACATCTCGGCGCTCCGAACGGCTATCTCGGAGCTTCGCTTCGCTGATATTGGGACCGTCGCATGACTGATTTGAGAGTGCGTTTCGACCCGAAGGCGTTCGACGTCTCAGGGCGGAGTCATCCAGAAGTCCGCGCCCCACGGGGCACCAGCATCTCATGCAAGGGGTGGCACCAGGAGGCCGCACTCCGGTTGCTGATGAACAATCTCGATCCGGATGTGGCCGAGCGTCCCGAGGATCTGGTGGTGTACGGCGGCACGGGAAAGGCCGCGCGTAACTGGGAATGCTTCGACGCGATCGTGCGCGAGCTGACCAACCTCGGCGCGGACGAGACGCTGCTCGTACAAAGCGGAAAGCCGGTCGGCGTCTTTCGGACCCACACCGGTGCGCCGCGCGTGCTCATCGCCAACAGCAACCTCGTTGGTCGCTGGGCCACGTGGGAGCATTTCCGCGAGCTCGAGCGCAAGGGCCTGATGATGTACGGCCAGATGACCGCCGGCTCGTGGATATACATCGGATCGCAGGGAATCGTGCAGGGCACGTACGAGACGCTGGGCTCCGTCGCCCGAAACCATTTTGCCGGAACACTTCGCGGCCGCTTCGTTCTCACCGCCGGTCTGGGGGGAATGGGCGGCGCACAGCCTCTCGCGGCAACGATGCAGGGCGCCGCCGCGCTCATCATCGAGGTGGATGAGTCACGCATCGAGAAGCGGCTCGAGACGCGCTACCTCGACCGCAAAGCGCGGGATCTCCACGAAGCGCTCGAGCTCATCTCCACCGCGACCCGTTCGGGCGAAGCAATCTCGATCGGATTGCTTGGCAACGCGGCCGATGTCCTTCCCGAGCTTGTCGAGCGTGGAATCACACCCGATGTGCTTACCGACCAGACGAGCGCGCACGACATGCTCAACGGCTACGTCCCGGGAGGAATGACATTCGCCGAGGCGCTGGCGCTGAGAGAGACCAATCCCGACGAGTACGTGCGGCGCTCGACGGCCTCGGTGGTGAGGCACGTCACGGCGATGATCGAGATGCAACAGCGTGGAGCCGTCACCTTCGATTACGGCAATAATATTCGGACGGTCGCTTTCGATGCCGGTCTCACCAACGCCTTCGACATTCCGGGATTCGTCCCCGAATACATCAGGCCGCTGTTCTGCGAAGGGAAGGGACCGTTCCGCTGGGTGGCGCTGTCGGGTGACCCGAAGGACATCAAGCGGACCGACGACTTGGCGCTCGAGCTGTTTCCGGATGACGAACACCTCCGCCGCTGGATATCGCTCGCGCAGAAGAAAATCAAATTTCAGGGACTGCCGGCGCGAATCTGCTGGCTCGGACAATCCGATCGTGCGAAGTTCGGTATCGCGATCAACGACCTCGTCGCGTCGGGCGAGATCTCGGCGCCGATCGCCATCGGTCGTGATCACCTCGATACCGGAAGCGTCGCGTCGCCCTTTCGCGAGACAGAGGGCATGCGCGACGGCACGGACGCGGTTGCCGACTGGCCACTGCTCAACGCGATGCTGAACGTCGCCAGCGGCGCGTCGTGGGTGTCGTTCCATCACGGCGGCGGAGTGGGAATCGGAAATTCGCTCCACGCCGGCCAGGTAATCGTTGCTGACGGAACGCCGGAGATGCGCGTCCGCCTCGACCGCGTTCTCACCAATGACCCGGGCACAGGCGTCGCGCGACACGCCGACGCGGGCTACGAGCAAGCGATCGCCACCGCACACAAGCACGGTCTGCATCTGCCGATGATCGGATGAAGCGGGAAGGGGGAAGCGGGAAGGGGGAAAGTGGATCGGGCCAAAGCTCGATAGGGCATCGGATCGATGCTCACTAGCGAGTTCAAGCCGTGGCATGTACCGATTTTCCTGGCGAAGTACGCGTATCTCACCGCCACTCGGCGTCCGGTCCTCGTCCACTTCGAGGTCACGATGCGCTGCAATGCTCGCTGCGGCTTTTGCGACTATTGGAAAACTGACGCCTCAGCGAAAGCCAGCGAGTTAAAATCTTTCGCTGACGCCGCCAGGTTCTTCAACCCGATGCTAATCACCTTCACCGGTGGCGAGCCGACGTTGAGAACGGACCTCGAGGACGTTGTGGCCGCGGTCGACGACGCGGTCAGTCTCAAATACATGACGCTTCTCACGCACGGCGGGATGCTCTCCCCGGAACGTGCTCGCTCGCTCTGGAAGGCCGGCATCAACCAGTTCAACATCTCGCTCGATTTTCTCGACGAGCGGCACGACCGCGCGCGTGGAATCCCGGGTCTGAGCGCGAGGATCATGCGCACCGTTCCTCGTATGCGCGAGATCGGGATCACGGGCATCCGCTTCAACACCGTGATCAAGCGCGACAATCTGGACCAGCTGCTGCCGATCGTGCACCGAGCGCGCGAGCTTGGTTGCGGCGTCAACTTCAGCTGCTACACCGACGCCAAAAACGGGAGCACCGAGGGACTGATCGAGCGCGACCAGACGCGGCAGCTCGAGGAAGTGATTCGTGAGCTCCTCGCATTCAAAAAGAAAACTCGTGGGGTGATCACCAACTCCGACTACTACCTCGAGCAAATCCCCCGCTACGTGCGAGGCGAGATCACCGAGCCCTGCCGCTCCGGAATGCGAACGATTCATGTCGATCCCCTCGGTCGAGTGAAGCGCTGTCCGGACTTTCCCACCGACTTTCACTGGACGGAGTTCCGGAAGTACGAGCCGATCAACTGCAACGCGTGCTTCTACGCTTGTCGAGGGGAAGCGCAGGCTCCGCTCCGCTTTTCGCGGGTGCGAGACGTGATGGCGTCACCTAAGCCGCTGGTGGGGTTAAACTGACGGAACTTCAACTTGTGACTACCGGCCGGGGGCTCTCGGCTGGCCGCCTCTGGGCTGCGTGCTGGCCGTTCCTAGGCGCGACTTACGCACACGGGGACGAGAAAAGTGATGACGGCTTTAAGTGACGCGTTGCTGATACCCTCACTGAAGTGCTCTTCAATTGTTATCGCACATCCCCTGCGCCAGTTCGCGCGAACCAAACAGCCCGCGCATAGCCGACAGCCGGCCCGCCATCAGCCCCCGGCCGGTAGTCATAAGTTGCAGTTAACCATTCTCGCAAACCCTCTGATGACCGAGTCTTGAGAGACCTTCTCTTTGTGAACGCCGCGCAGCTCGTGACCTGCGCCGGCCCCGCCAGGGCGCGCAAAGGAAAGGAGATGCGCGACGCCGGAAT
>JBGQIT010000200.1:0-5794 GCA_041498575.1 Gemmatimonadaceae bacterium | reverse complement strand
CACGGGTGGCAGCCAGTTCTTCATCGTGCTCAGTGAGCAGAACAGCAAGCACCTGAACGGAGTCCACACCGTTTTTGGGAAAGTGATCGAAGGACTGGACGTAGTCCCCAAGATCAGCCAGAACGACACCGTATCGAAGGCCAGAGTCTCGAGCGGCCAGGGAGCGAAGTGATGGCGACGAAAAAGAAGACCGACCTCAGCGCCGCGCTGACCGGCTTGGTCCTCGGCGCGGTGACGCTTTTTCTGCTGCTCACCTCGATCGTGATGATGACGAACGCTCACTATCGCGGGAAAGAAGCGGCGGAGACAACACACCAGTAGCATCGAGTACGAAAGTCATTGACGTGATTGCTGGTCAGTAGTATATTACTGACTGGTCAGTAACTATTTGTTTAGCAATGCCGAAAACGAAGACAGCACAACCAAAATGGCGTAGACGACCGGAGCACCGGCCCCAGCAGATAATCGAGGCCGCCCTCGAGGTCTTCGGCGAATGCGGACTCGCCAACGCCCGACTCCAGGACATTGCCGACCGCGCTGGAGTCTCCAAGGGGACTATTTACCTCTACTTCCCCAACAAGGAAGAGCTCTTCCGCGAGATGATCCGGCAGACCGCCGTTGCCGCGATCGAGTGGGGCGAGAAGACGGTCGGGCAAGGAACGCCAACCGAGCAGCTGTGTAACGCCATGCGCGGCTATTGGAAGTTCGTCCGCTCGCCGGTCTTCAGCACGATCTACCGTCTCGTCCTCGGTGAGCTCCACCAGTTCCCAGATCTCGCCAAGTTCTACGCTGATGAAGTCGTGGCCCGCGGGCTCAAGCTGCTGAGTGGAATCATTCGCAAGGGCGTCGACACGGGTGAGTTCCGCGAGATCGATCCGATGATCGCCGCGCGCATGCTGGTCGCGCTCACCATCATGAACGCCGTCTGGCGCGATGAGCACACTGGAGTGCCGCTCCTCTGTCACATGACGGACGAGGAGGTTTTCCAGGAGCTGGCCCAATTCTACCTCCATTCGATCGCGCCGTTCGCAGGCTCATACGCACAGGCCGATGGCGCTCCGTCGGACGCAGTTTCGTTTATTCCATTCAACAATGACTAAGATTTTTCCCAGCATTAGCCGCCTGTTCGCCGCCGTCGCGGCAATTACGGTGGTATCGTCTGGCGCGTTCGCGCAGACCCCCGCCACCTCGCCAGCTCCGACGGTCGCGCCACCTGCATCAGCGACTCCGCTCACCCTCGGTGATGCGGCACGACTCGCCGCGCGCCAGAGCGCACTTGCCCAGGGGGCGCGACTCCGCGCCGACGAAGCAGGAGCTCGTGTCCGCCAGCGCAGAGCGGACCTTCTCCCGACGGTCAGCAGCTACGTCCAGGAGGCCGGCCGCACCTTCAACACTTCCACACTCGGCATCGATTTCCCCGCGACGCCTGGGAATCCGCCGCTATTCGATCCGCAGGGCCAGGTCGAGGGACCGATCAACACCCTCGACATTCGTGGGCGCGTTGCGCAAAACCTTCTCGATTTCGGCGCGATCGGACGTGTTCGCTCGGCTCAGGCCCAGGCGCGCTCCTCGAGCGCGGACGCTGATGCCACCGCCGAGCAGGCCGCCAACATCGCGACCAGCGCTTACATAAGAGCGATGCGCGCTGACGCTGATTTGCGCGCGCGTCAGGCCGACACGCGCCTTGCCACCGAGCTGCTCAGTATTGCACAATCCCAGCTTCAGGCTGGAACGGGTGTTGGGCTCGATGTCACACGCGCCAAGAGTCAGCTCGCGTCGACGCGCGCGGCGCTCATAACCTCACGCAACGCGCGCGACCACGCGCATCTCGATCTCCTGCGCTCCCTTGCGCTGCCTCTCGGCACCGACGTCCTGTTGGCTGATTCCCTCTCCACGGCAACCGATGGCGGTCCGCTTCCGGACGAGGCTACTCTGATCGCGCAGGCGATCCGGAATCGACCCGACCTCCTCGCCGAAGAAGAGCGCATCCGCGCGGCGAAACAGGGTCTCTCGGCCATTAAGGCCGAGCGCCTTCCCTCGCTCGGTCTGGTTGCCGACGAGGGTGTGATCGGAAAGAACGGCGCGAAGCTGCTCGGCACCTACACCTGGGGCCTGCAGGTGACGCTGCCGATTTTCGACGGCTTCAAGCGAGAGGCGCGCGTTCAGGAACAGCAGTCGGTGGTGAAGGAAGCAGAGATCCGTCGGCGCGATCTCGAGCAACAGGCTCAAGCCGATGTGCGTGGCGCGCTGATAGATCTATCGGGCGCCCGGGAGCAGCTCGATGCGGCAACCGAGAGGCTTAGCCTGGCCGAGCAGGAAGTGGCGCAGGCTCGCGACCGCTTCAATGCCGGGGTCGCCGGAAACGCGGACGTAGTGAACGCGTCACTCGCGCTCACCTCGTCGCGTACGCTGGTGAACGACGCCGAGACGGCATACCAGTTGGCGCGCGTAGCACTCGCGCGGGCGACGGGAAGCGTTACGACACTGAGATGATCACGAAGGCTTACTTGCAAGACTCCAATTAGACTATCAGGAACACAGGAAAAGGTTATGGCAACCGCAACCGCAATCGAAACCGAAGCCCCCGGAACCCCAGCTTCACGCAACGGCAGATCCGCCGTGTCCGAGCCCGGGACACCCTCGACGAGAAAGAAATTCGTGCTGCCCATCGTTGGGATCGTCGCGCTCATTCTCCTCATCTGGGCGTTCCAGAAATGGAGCTACGGCCGGTCGCACCAGTCGACTGACAACGCGCAGGTCGATGGTCACATCGTGCCGGTGCTCGCCAAAGTCGGCGGCTACGTGAAGACGGTTAACGTGAACGAGAACGATCACGTCAACGCCGGGCAGCTCCTGGTGCAGCTCGACGACGCGGACTATCGCGTCCGCCTCCAGCAGGCGCAGGCTGATCTCGCAGCAGCCGAGGCGACGGCAGGCGGTGGCGGATTCTCCGGGCAGGCGGAGGCGCAAGTTCAAAGCGCCACCGGCCAGCGTGCCGCGCTCGACGCGCAGATCGGTGCCGCCCAGGCCAATGCCAACAAGGCTGACGCCGATCTTGCCCGCGCCAAGGAGCTGGCTGCCAAGCAGATCATCTCCAAGCAGCAGCTTGACGCGGCGCAGGCAACCGCGGACGTTGCCCACGCGAATCTTCTGGCTGCCCAGCGTCAGGCGGCAGCCGGGGGCGGAATGGTGAACACCGCGGAAGCCGGCGTGCGTGTCGCCAACGCGCGCTCCCTCGCCTCTCGTGCGGCGGCGGAGAACGCTCAGCTGCAGCTCGATTACACCCGCATCACCGCGCCGGCATCCGGCGAGGTATCGAGAAAGCAGGTGGAAGTAGGACAGCTCGTGGCGCCGGGCCAGCCTCTGCTCAGCATCGTCGCCGACACCGGCATCTGGGTCACGGCGAACTTCAAGGAGACTCAGCTCGCCAAGATTCGTCCCGGCCAGCCAGTCGAGTTCGAGATCGATGCTTACAACAATTGCGTCGGCCAGGGAAAAGTGGCGAGTGTGAGCGGCGCCACCGGAGCAAAGTTCGCGCTTCTGCCGCCTGACAACGCAACCGGAAACTTCACCAAGGTCGTGCAGCGTGTTCCGGTGCGCATCGCGGTGACGAAGCCATGTCCGGGTTACACGTTGCGACCAGGGCTCTCGGCGAACGTCCACGTCGACACTTCAAACCGGTGAGCACGGCCGTACTGCGTTCGTCGGGGATATCGACATCCTCCGAGGACCGCTACTCGCACAAGTACATCATTGCCGCCACCGTCACGATGGCGGCGATGCTCGAGCTGATCGACACCTCGATCGTCAACGTCGCGATCCCGCACATGATGGGAAACCTGGGCGCGACGCTCGACGAGATCGCGTGGGTTTCAACTTCATATATCATCGCCAATGTCATCGTCATCCCGATGTCGGGTTGGCTGTCGGCCTTTTTCGGCAGAAAGCGCTACTTCACCGGCTCGATCATGCTGTTCACCCTCGCGTCGTTCTTCTGCGGCGCGTCGCATTCCCTCCTCACGCTGATCTTCTGGCGCGTCATTCAGGGAATTGGCGGAGGGGCGCTGCTGTCGACGGCGCAGGCCACACTTTACGAGTCGTTCCCGCCCGAGGAAGCGGGAACAGGTATGGCGATCTTCGGCGTCGGCGTCATGGTCGGTCCTACGCTCGGCCCTACACTCGGCGGCTGGATCACGGACAACTACAACTGGCCGTGGATCTTCTACATCAACGTTCCGCTCGGCATCATCGCGGCGATTCTCACAGTCACCTACGTTGCCGACGCCGAGCACCAGGAGCGGGCCGACAAGATCGACTATTTCGGGATAATCCTGCTGACGCTCTGCGTCGGCTCACTCCAGTGGATGCTCGAACGCGGTGAGCGCTACGATTGGTGGGAGTCGCGCTTCGTCACGATGCTGGGCTTTACCGCGCTCCTCTCGGGAATCGCCCTCATTTGGCACGAGCTGACGACCGACGAGCCGGTGATCAACTTCCGCATTCTGAAGAGCCGGCAAGTCACCGCCGGAGTGAGCATAGGTTTGCTGCTTGGATTCGCCCTCTACGGCTCGGTCTTTATTCTGCCCGTTTTTCTGCAGCAGCTGCTTCAGATGACGGCGTGGCAGACTGGAAAAATCATTCTTCCGGGCGCGATTGCGTCGGCGATAACGATGGCAGTAGTGGGACGAAACGCTATGCGCCTCGACGCGCGTTACACGGTTGTAGCGGGAGCATTTCTCTTCTTCCTGTCGATGCTGAAGCTGTCGCACCTCACATCGGCGAGCGGCCAAGGGGACCTCTTCTGGCCCCTGATACTTCGCGGCATGGGGCTGGGGCTCATCTTCGTTCCCCTGACGAACGCGACGATGGCTGACCTCAAGGTGAAGGATCTGGCGCAGGGAACCGGCATGTTCAATCTCATGCGCCAACTCGGCGGGTCCCTCGGAATTGCCGTGATGGCGACTCTTCTCGCGCGCTTCATGGCGGCCGAGAAGGCGGTGCTGGTCGAGCACGTGGGCGCGAACGATCCCGAGACATTGAGCCGGCTCTCGATGCTGGCGCGCGGTCTGGTGGCGCGCGGGATCAATCCGATGATCGCGCAGCAGCAGGCGCTGGCGATCCTCGACCGTCAGGTCACGGTGCAGTCGAGCATGCTGGCGTTCTCGAGGATCTACCTGTACAGTGGGCTGGTACTATTATGCGGGCTGCCGCTCCTTCTCCTGTTCAGGACGGGGCGCGCGCGCGGTTCGATGGGCCCAGTTCATTAATCGGAGTTAGTGCTATTGTCGACGAGGAATGCTGACGACGCCGGTAAGGCGGTTCCGGTCGTATCTTACGGCCAGAACCCCTACCCACCGGTATTGTCAGCCCCTCAACAGTCCCACCCAGCCATACGTATTTCTGATGAGGAACGAGAGTTCGTAAGTCTGGCCAGGAGTGGGGACGAGCGAGGCTTTGCCGGGCTCGTGCGTCTTCATCAGCGGCGTGCGTATATAGTGGCACGCTCTATCGTCATGACGCACGAGGATGCGGAGGATGCGGTGCAGGAGGGTTTCCTGCGCGCGCATCAGGCGCTTGACCGGTTCGATCCGGCGCAGGCTTTCGGCGCTTGGCTAAATCGAATCGTCGCGAACGCGGCGCTCGATCTGGCTCGCCGCCGGAAGGTGAGAAATGCGGAGGAGATCTCCGAGTCGATTCCGGCCACTTTCCGCGATCCGGCGGAAGGCGGCGAGCTACGTGAGCGGCTCCAGGCGGCGCTGGCGCAGCTTCCGGATCGCGCACGAGCGGTAATAGT
>JBGQIT010000199.1:0-5795 GCA_041498575.1 Gemmatimonadaceae bacterium | reverse complement strand
TCTGATCTCGCTGGATGTTTTTCGCGGCATCACGATCGCGGGCATGCTGCTGGTGAACGACCCCGGCACCTGGAGCGCGATCTTTCCGCCGCTCGAGCACGCTGACTGGGACGGCTGGACACCAACGGATCTGATCTTTCCCTTCTTCCTCTTCATCGTCGGCATCACGACGTATCTCTCGATGTCGGCGCGGCGCGCGCGGGGCGACAACGATGCCGCTCTCGTCAAGCAGATCCTCCGGCGGGGAATCATCATCTACCTGCTCGGCTTCGCGATGGCGATGTTCCCATTCTATCAATGGGGAACGATCGATTCACTTCCCAACGCCACGGCGTGGGACCGGATCATCTTCCGCATCGAGCACGTCCGCATTCTCGGAGTACTGCCGAGGATCGCGATAGTGTACATCTGCGCGGGGCTGCTGACTCTCAAGACGACACTCAAGCAGCAGGTCATCATCATCGGCACGCTGCTACTTGGGTATTGGTTTGCGATGACGCTGATCCCCGTTCCGGGTGAAAACGCGATCGGCGCGGTGCTGCTTCACACCAAGGACAGAAATCTCGCCGCGTACCTCGATCGACTGATCCTGGGAACGAATCACACCTGGGTCGGCAGCGTAACGTTCGATCCCGAGGGTCCGATGTCCACGATCCCGGCGATCGCTACGGCGATGCTGGGCGTCATCGCTGGGCGATGGCTGGCGCTGAAGGAGAAGCCGCTGCTCGAGCGGATCAGCGGACTCTTCGCCGCCGGATCGATTGCAATGGTGCTTGGCCAGATGTGGAACTGGTCGTTCCCGATCAACAAGAGTCTGTGGACTAGCAGTTACGTGTTGTTCACAGCGGGAATGGCGTGCGTTGCGCTGGCGACGATCATGTGGATCGTCGACTACGTGAACGTGAAGTGGTGGACCAAGCCGTTCGTGGTCTTTGGAGTGAACCCGATCGTGGCGTTCGTCGGGTCAGGTGTGATGGCGAGGCTGATCTATACGCTCTGGCACGTCAACTACAACGGCAAGTCCACGGCGCTCCAGGATGCCATTTACCAGTCGGTGTTTCTGCCGTGGCTTCCCGAACGTGTCGCGTCACTGGCGTTCGCGATCGCGTTCGTGCTGCTCTGGTACGGGATTCTTCTCGTTCTCTACCGCAAGAAGATCATCCTCAAGGTTTGAGCGCGCGCTTCGACTTATATCTCTGCATGGGGTCGGTGAGGGTGTCCTCTTCGGCCGCACACTCGCTCTGGCGGAGCCCCTAACTACGCTCCTTCGCTCCGCTCAGTCGCGGGTCTCCTTGGTCGCTCGCTTGACGCGGCCTACGAGGACACCCTCGCCTCCCTGCATAGACTCGTAACTGCAGCGGCGCTTCGCGCCGCATGAGTACGCACTTCTTGCGGCGTAAGTCGGCGCTTCGTCCCCCCCTTTTTCACGGGCGTGCCGAGCTTCGCTCGGCGCGCTCCCGCGCTCGCCGAGAAGGGACCGCGCGAGGGCTTCGGCAAGCGGGCGCGGAGGCGCGACAACGACGTGTGCGCCCGCGTTGGGCTCAGAGGGAAGGCGGAGGGGGTCCTCGTAGGCCGCTTTGCAAAGCGAGCGCGAGGAGGAGACCCGCGACCGAGCGGAGCGAGAGGAGCGTAGTTAGGGGCTCCGACCAAGCGAGCGTAGCGGCCTGAGAGGATCCCCTCCGACGTACCGGCAAAGATCCCAACGCTGGCAGCTGTCGGCTGCCGCGAATCAGCGCGCGGCTTTGGCCGTCACAGCCCTCGGGCGCGCGGTCTCTCTCTCGGCGAGCGAGCTTGTGGCGACCATTTCCGATTCGATCGGCGCGCCACCGCGTCGAACGACGTACGCCTCCATCGCGAAGTACTCGGGGAGGCCGAGCCGGTCGACCCGCTGCGCGGTGTTCCGGTTCCGCTCTTCGACGCGCTGCCAGAACTCCCGGTCGTCCTGCCCAGGGAAGGGAGCGCGGTCCTTCTGACTCTGGTGTTTGAAGATCGCCATCTTCTTCGCCCGCAGCTCGTCCTCAGACAGCGGGACCAGCACGTCGGCCTCGGCGATTTCCCACTCCTGCCAGGCGCCGCGATAGTACCACACCTCGGGCGGCGGGCCAGAGTACTGGGCGAGCGCCCCCTGTATGGCCTCGAGACACATCCTGTGCGTGCCGTGGGGATCGGAGAGATCGCCGGCGACGAACACCAGCTCCGGCTTCTGCTCCTCGAGTAAATCGAGGACGATCCGTACGTCCTCCGGGCGGATGGGATCCTTCTTGACCTTGCCGGTCTGGTAGAACGGCAGGTTCAGGAAGCGCGCCTGCTCGCGCTTCATCCCGAACGTCTCGATACCGGAGACTGCCTCCGCCTCGCGGATCGCGCGCTTCATCACCTGCACGGGAAAAGCATCGATCTCGCCCACCTGCTTCGAGTCGAGGAACTCTTCCACCTCTTCGATCAGCGCGCCGGCGGTCGAATCGTTGATATCGAAGTCGTTCCCGAAGCGCCGCAAGAAGTCCGCGTAGCGGCGCACCTCGTGGTCGAATACCGCGATATTCCCCGATGTCATGTAGGCGACGAGGATGCCGTTCTTGTTCTGGTGCAGCTTGTTGAGCATTCCACCCATCGAGATGACATCGTCGTCCGGGTGCGGCGAGAACACGACCACGCGTTTGCCGGATGGGAGCTTGCTCCGTCCGCGGATTTTCGCGATCAAGGCGTTGAAAACTTCACCGTTGAGTGGTCCCGCCTTTCCATGGCGCGCGAGTAGCGAGCTGAGATGGTGCTCGCGGTAGTCGTTCTCGTCGAGCTTGAGAACCGACTTCTGGGTGGTCTCGCTCAACCAGATGACTGCGTCGATCTCCTTCTCGCGTGTCCACTTCATCTCGCCGATCACCCACGGGGTTCGAATGCGCGTGAGGTCCGCCGCCGCCGCGAAATCGACGTAAAACACGGCATTCGAGTGCTGCTGCAGATACGTCGCGGCGACATCGGGATCGGGCTCCCCCTCGACCGCGCGTCGAATGATGGCGGCTTTGTGCTCACCCGTTGCAACGAGCGCGATCTCCTTCGCCTCCATGATCGTCGCCACGCCCATCGTGATTGCTTCCGTCGGGACGTTGTCCTCGCCGAAGAAGTCGCCGGCCGCGTCGCGACGCGTAACGGTATCCAGCGAGATGCGACGAGTGCGCGAATCCGAGCCCGAGCCGGGCTCGTTGAAACCGATGTGGCCGGTCTTTCCGATTCCGAGTATCTGAAGATCGATTCCGCCCGCCTTCTGGATCGCGGCCTCGTACGCCTCGCACTCCTCATCAACATCGTCGCGCGGAACATCGCCGCGGGGGATGTGGATGTTCTCCGGACGCACGTTGATGTGGTTGAACAGATTCTCCCGCATGAACCGGTGATAGCTGTGGATGCTCTCCGGCTTCATGGGGTAGTACTCGTCGAGGTTGAAGGTCACGACGTCGGAGAAGTCGAGGCCTTCCTCGCGGTGCATCTTGATCAGCTCGCGATAGATACCGATTGGGGTGCTGCCGGTGGCGAGTCCGAGCACTGCATGTCCCCTTGCTTGGCGCCGTTCCTTGATGATTTCGGCGATGCGCCGGGCGATCGTGCGGGCGATTTCGTCGTACTCGACGATGACGAGGGGGACTCGTTCCCTGGAAGATGGCATCAGTGAGAAGGAGAGGTCACCCTATAAATTTACGCTCTGAGTTCGCCTGATGCTCGTGTGCCTAGCGCATTCAGGGCCTCGGCTCGGACTTGAGTATGTCCCAGATCGCCGGATCTTCAGGGCCAAGCACCCACACCGAGAATCCACGCAGGCGGTACGTCCGCGCGAGATTCATCTTCTCCCTGAAGCTGCGCGCGTTCTCGAGAAAGACCCATTCGTACACGCCGCCGTTGGAAAAGTAGGCGTACGGCACTCCCGCCACGCTGTCCCACTGCACTGCCGCGCCGTGGCGCTCGGCGATGCTCGAGCCCCACGTCCAGCCAACGGTCTCGCTCCATGATCTGGCGCGCTCGGGAATCGTGCGGTCTTCCCGCGCGAACCAATGATCGCCGTACGTAGGAATTCCCAGCGACAGCTTCTCGCGCGGAACGTACTTGAGGAAATAGTCGACGTTCTCGCGCATCCACTGCAGACTCGCCACGGGACCGGGCGGGGTGCGACGTGTGTTCTCGCTGTAAGTCATGAGCGAGATGAAATCTCCGGCCTGCGCCAGGGCGGCGAGATCGTATCCGGCGCGCCAGCTGTCCTGAAGAAATCGGTGGTAGGCAGTGGGACCGGCGTTGTCTTCGGTGCGATGCACGACGGCAATGCTGAGTGTGAAGCCGCCGCGGTGAAGCGCGCTCGCAGTCTCACGGTACCAGGCAGTGAGAAGGTCGCGATCCTGGATGTTGACGTTCTCGATGTCGAACTGGATTCCCCAATAGCCGTTCTGCTGACAAAGCTGCATCAGACTCCGCGTGGCGCGACTCCGCGCCGCGGTGTCCGCCAACAGCTTTCTCAGCGCCGGCTGGTTGAAGGCTTCGTTGACCACGAGCGGCATTACTTTGACGCGGTGCGCCTTGGCGAGCGCGAGGACGCGCGAGTCCAGCTCTCCGAAAACGATGCCGAGGCTGTCGACCGTGTAGACCTGAGGGCCGAGTACTGTGATCTGGTCTATGTTCTTTACCAGACTCTCGTAGCTGTCCTGGCGGTCGATGTAATAGAACAGCCGCTCCAGCGCCTGCGCACCGGATTGTCGGGCTGCTACCAGCGAAAGCGCGAAGACGAAGGCGGCTAGAGCGGGGCGGACGGGTTTCGGCATTCTCATGCCGGAGAATCTATTGTTAGCCGACAGCGTTGACTAACGGGGAGATTATCGCGCTTCCCAGTTGACGATGCGTGCGCCGAGTACCGCCTGCTGAACCGCGTCCGCGACGTCCCGCCGCAACTGGACGTGCCGGTTGTTGTTGCGCGTCGGATTCACGCGATTGGTGAGGACCACCACGAAGAGATCCTTCTCGGGATCGATCCAGATCGAGGTCCCCGTGAAGCCGGTGTGGCCGAAGCTCCATGGCGAGAAGAACTGTCCCGCACTCGAGCCTCCTTCGGGAGAATCCCAGCCGAGCGCGCGGGTCGATTCCTTTCCCTGGCGCGCCGTCCAACGAGCGATCGTCGCCGGCTTCACGATGCGAACTCCGTTCGCTCCCTCGCCGCCATTCAGGATCATCATCGAGAAGAGCGCGAGATCCTTGGCGGTGGAAAAGAGCCCGGCGTGTCCCGCAACGCCGCCCATCGCCCACGCATTCTCGTCGTGCACGGTTCCCCATAGCAGGCCGCCGCGCGCTTCATCGACCTGCGTCGGTGCGATGCGCGACCGAATCGCGATCGGCGGCTGGAACTGGGTGTCGATCATGCCGAGCGGTTTGAAGATCTTTTCGTTGGCGAGGATGTCGAGCGTCTTGCCGGTGATCCGCTCCATCACCAGTTGGAGCAGAATCATGTCCCAGTCGCTGTAGATCATGCTCGAGCCGGGCGTGTACTCGAGCGGCCGGGCATTGATCTGATAGAGGTACTGGTCGCGACCGCGCGCCGTGGAGTAAATATTCGCGCCCGCCTCGAGTCCTCCGCTGTGGGTGAGGATCTGCTTCACCGTGATCTGTGCCTTCTCCGGTGAATTGAACTCGGGAAGGTACGAGACCACGGTACGGCTGATGTCCAGCTGGCCGCCTTCCTCGAGAATCATCGCGAGCGTCGTGGTCGCGATCACCTTCGTGAGCGAGGCGAGGTCGTAGAGTGTGTTGGTGTCGACCGCGGG
>JBGQIT010000198.1:0-5813 GCA_041498575.1 Gemmatimonadaceae bacterium | reverse complement strand
TACTGCTTTCTGCACCAGGATATCGCCGATCTGAAGACGACCTTCCGGTTTGAGAACGCGAGCCATTTCCTGGAGTCCGGCGAGCTTGTCGGGAAAGAGATTGAGCACGCCGTTCGAAATGACGACGTCGGCCCAACCGTCTCGAAACGGGCCTCGTCCGTCATTGGATATTAACTCATGGTGAAGGCTCGATTAACCTAAGTGCGGGAGAAATACGCCACCAGCGAGCAAGCGCAGGTGATCCCGCAAAGCCAGGAGGTTGGCCAATCCGTGATCCCCGTCGTACGTTCCGATCGCCGATGACCAGCCAGTCTCTACCCGTGAGCGCGGGGACTCTCGCCTTCTTCTTCCTTGGCACTGTTCTGAGTGCGCAGCAGCAGGACACCTCGCGACGCGATTGGCCTGCTTACGGTGGCGATCCAGCAGGTACACGCTACTCGCCGCTGACACAAATCAATCGCTCCAACGTTGGCCGCTTGCAGGTGGCGTGGCAATTCGATCCGGGAGAAGGCCCGCCGAATGGACGATTTCAGGCCCAGCCGATAGTCGTCAACGGAATTCTGTACAGCGTTACGCCCGATAGCAGCGTCGTAGCACTCGACGGCGCGACGGGGGAATTGAAGTGGTCCTGGAATGCGAGAGAACGGACCTCAGTTCGCGGCCTCACTTACTGGACAGACGGGAAAGGGCAACGTCTGCTGGCGGCCTTTGGCCGGTACATCTACGCGGTCGACGCCGTGAGCGGCAAACCCTTCCCCGATTTCGGGCGCGGCGGCCGCATCGACCTTCATTACGATCTGGACCGCGATCCCGAGCAGCAGTCAGTCAGCCTGACCACACCGGGCGTCATCTACAAGGATTTGTACATCGTTGGCGGCCGCACGTCCGAGGGCCTGCCGGCTTCCTTCGGAGATATCCGCGCCTACGACGTGCGCACCGGAAAACTTCGCTGGACATTCCACACCATACCGCGTCCCGGCGAGTACGGCTACGAAACGTGGCCGAGAAAAGCCTGGACGTACACCGGAGCTGCCAACAACTGGGCTGGTATGGCGGTCGACGCGAAACGTGGAGTCGTCTACGTCCCCACTGGATCGGCCTCGGCGGATTTCTACGGCGCCAACCGTGTCGGCAACGATCTCTTCGCCAACACGCTGCTGGCTCTCGATGCGACGACTGGAAAACGCATCTGGCATTTTCAAGCCGTCAAGCACGACATCTGGGATCGCGATTTTCCGTCGCCACCGACGCTGGTGACGGTCAAGCGTGACGGGAGGAACGTCGATGCGGTAGCGCAGACGACCAAACACGGCTTCGTGTTCCTGTTCGATCGCGCCAACGGCACGCCGCTCTTCCCGATCGAGTACCGACGCGTTCCGCCGAGCACGGTCGAGGGCGAGGTCGCGGCCAGGACGCAGCCGTTCGCGTTGAAGCCCGCGCCTTACGCCCGGCAGCAATTGACCGCAGACATGCTGACAACCCGAACACCGCAGGCGCACCAGTGGGCGCTCGAGCAGTTCAAGAGATTCCGCAGCGACGGGCTGTTTGTCCCGTTTATGGTGGGCAAGGAAACCGTGGTCTTCCCCGGGTTTGATGGCGGCGCGGAATGGGGTGGATCCGCCCTCGATCCAAATACCGGCGTGTTGTATGTGAATGCCAACGATATCGCGTGGACGTCGAGCATGCGGCGCGCGCTACCGGCAAGTCTCGGGCGTCAGACGTATCTCAATCAGTGCGCGGCATGTCACGGGGAGAGCATGTCGGGCAATCCGGGATTTCCATCACTCGTCGACATCGCGATTCGGCGCACGCCCGCACAGGTTGCGGATATCATCCGGAAAGGATCAGGGCGGATGCCGGGCTTTTCTTCTCTGTCGCCGGAAACGCTGGCTCAGCTCACTAAGTATGTCATGAGCGGAAAGGCGAAAGGAGCTACGCCGGGTTCCCGTTCACCCCACGAACTGGCATATGATTTCACCGGATACCATAGGTGGTACGACCCCGACGGCTATCCCGCGGTGGCGCCTCCGTGGGGGACCTTGAATGCGATCGACTTGAATTCCGGAGAGTACGTCTGGAAGATTCCTCTCGGCGAGTATCCGGAGCTCGCCGCGCAGGGTCTGAAGGATACGGGCACCGAGAACTACGGCGGCCCCATCGTGACTGCCGGCGGGTTGGTTTTCATCGGTGCGACGAACTTCGATAAAAAGTTTCGGGCTTTCGACAAGGACACCGGCAAGCTGTTGTGGGAGACGGTGATGGTGAACTCCGGCAACGCAACTCCGATCACTTACGAGGTGAACGGAAAACAATTCGTGGTGATCGCGGCGTTCGGCGGATACGGGGGAACCCGCGTCGGCGCGGGAACTGGCGGCCCATCACGCGGTGCGTTTGTCGCGTTCGCGTTGCCGTAGGCTTACGTGGAGTGATTTCAAGAAACTCAGCGTGTGGTGAAAGGCGCGCTCGCGCGTCATCTAATCAACTCGTCTACTCTGATCACCCACCCATGAAGGCACCATGAGAAGCTGGCTTGCGACTGTGATCACCGTCATGTCGACCCTCGAAGCCGTCTCCCCACTGAACGGTCAGGCCACACCGACTACCACCGCAGAGAAAAGTCGGGCCGAGCGCGGATACGTGTCGGCGATGAAGACCGATCTGCGCACGCTGGCCACGGCGGAAGAAGCGTACTTCGTTGACCATAACGGCTCCTATTTTTCCGGAGCCGTCACCGCGAGCAATCCCCTCGTCGGATTTTCGCCCTCCGCAAACGTGACGATTACCGTCGTGGGAATCGACGGCGGTCGACAGTGGACAGCTACGGCGACCCACGCGCTGACGTCCACGAAGTGCACCTATCAGCTGCCGAACCCGCCTGCCTGCGACCCGCCGCCGCCCGCGGACACTTTGATGTTTGCCACCCCGCGCGAAACGGGTTCGTCGCCATCCGCCAGTACAGAGAGAGCCGGGCCACGGGTGACGATAATCGGCAACGCGGATCCAGTAGGAATTCGGCCCGCTCGGTCGCGAAGCTGGCAGTTTGTCGTACGGCCGCCGCGAACTCTCTGCGTGGTAACCGGCCAGGTAGTGGGGCTATCCGGCGGTGATAAGCAGGTAGTCGTGCTAATCATGACCGAGGCTGATTATCAGGACTGGACGCATAATCTTCCAGCGCGAACGTATTTCGAGAGCGGGCGGAGGAGCGAAATCCCATTCGACGTCCGCGTTGAAGGCGAGGGCCGATACAGGTTGGTGGTCTCCAACCCGTCACCGACCGCGGCTTCAAAAATCGTCCAGCTGCAGCACACGGAAGTTGCCTGCTCGGAATAATCGTTCGTCGCGGCCGGGTAGTCTTCAGTTGCAGTTGCCGTTACGCCGTGCTTACCGCCAGCGCGCGAGCTTGAGAACGTCGTTGAGTACGCCGGCTGCCGTCACCGCCACCCCCGCCCCTGGCCCCGAGATCACGATCGGATTCGCCCGGTAGCGCGTCGTCGTGATCGCGAACTGATTGTCCGTGCCCGTCAGCGCCGCAAAGGAGTTCAATGCACCCACCGCGACGAGGCCGACGCGCACGCTTTCGGCGGTGACAGTTGCGCGGTACAGGAGTACGCGCCCACTCGCCCGCACATCCCTTACACGATCGCGCCACACGGAGTCGAGCTCTTCGATCCGCGCCAGAAATTCCGCGGTGGTCACGGAGCGCAGCGGCTCCGGCACGAGCGACTCCACCTCCACATTATCGAGCGTTCCCTCGTAGCCAAAGAGCTGCGCCAAAATGAGCGCCTTGCGCGCGACGTCCATCCCCGAGAGATCGTCGCGTGGATCGGGCTCCGTGTAGCCGAGCGCCATCGCCGCGCGCAGCGCAGTGGAGAATGGGATGCCGCGTCCGATCTCGCCGAACAGGTAGCCCAGCGTTCCGGACGGACAGCCCTCGATCGCCAGCACCTCGTCGCCCGATTCCTGGAGCTTGCTGATGGTGTCCAGCAACGGAAGGCCGGCGCCGACCGTCGCCTCGTGCAACACGCGCCGCCCGTGCGCCGCCGCATGACGCGCGAGCCCGCGCGTGGCGTCACGCCGGTCGGCGAGCGGTCGCTTGTTCGCCAGCACGAGATCCATTCCCGCCGCGATCGCTTCCTCCAACTCCGGGGTCGTGTCGCTCGCCGTGAGATCGGCGAGAATTGGCCGAGAGAGACCGAGCTGCCGTATCGACGCGAGCGCCTCGGATGCAGTCGCGCGCACACCGGAGGGTGCATCGGCCAGCGAGATCCCCGACTCCTTGGAACGCGCGAGAGTCTCGAGCCGCGCTCCCGCGAGGCCATCACGGTCGAGCACGAATCCGCTGCGATCGATCACAGCGGCAACGCGCACCCCGCTCCGTTCCGATGCATCATCGAGCTGCCGCGCGAGCTCGCGCCCGATGCGACCGTACCCGAGGATGACAACATCCGCCCGCGCGTCTCTTCTCGAGTCTCCGGTCTTGGGTTGCGTGCCGTTGCGAGAATTTGTCCCATTCGAGGATTGCCCGCGGCCGTCAGCCGGCCCGCCGACAGCCCCCGGCCGGTAGTCATAAGTTGCAGTTGCAGTTGCAGTCCCCTCGAGAACCTCGCGCAGGAGCAACGACACTTGCTCGCCTTCGAGAAGGAACCCATCGTGCCCCTTTGCCGATTCTATCTCTCGATACTCGGCGCCCACAGCCTCAGTCCAGCGCCGCACATCGAGTAGTGGATCGTAAAGAAGATCGCCCGGAATTCCGACGCCGATGATCCTCCCCTTCACCGGCCGCAGCGCGCTCGCGACGCCACCGCGGCCGCGACCAACGTCGTGGCTGTCCATCGCGCCGAGCAGCGTCAGATAGGTGTGCACGTCGAAGCGGGCGCGCAGCTTTTCGCCCTGCCGCGACAGGTAGCGCTCCACGGCGAATCCCCCGGCCTCGTGCTCGCCGCGGCCGAACCGATCGGCGAGCTCGCCCGCCGTGCGATAGGTCATCATCGCGATCATGCGTGCGATCTCGAGCCCATCGTCGCCCGCCGCGGAGATCGCGCGCCGCTGTATATGGCTCCACGCGATCGCGGACGCAGGATGCTCGGCAGGCGCCGCCAGCACGACGACGTTTCGGGCGAGCGCGGGATAGGTGGCGGCGAACTCCATCGCGACCATTCCACCCAGCGAACCGCCGATCGCCAGCGCCACCGACGGTACGTGCATCGATTCTATCAACTGCCCCACGAGCCGAGCCATGTCGCGCGTCGTCACGTCGGGAAATGGTCGACGCGAGGGATCCGACGGACCCGTGGTCCCATAACACGACCCGAGGAGGTTGGTACACAGCACCGCGTAGCGATTCGTGTCGATCGCGAGGTCGGGACCGACGACGTCGCGCCACCAATCCATCGCGTCCGCGGAACCGGTGAGCGCGTGGAAGACGACGACCAGATTGTCGCGCGCCTCGTTCAGCGCTCCATCGAGGAAGTAGGCTTGCTCAACATCACGCAGTACCTCGCCGCTCTCCAACTCGAAGCGGTCGAGGAGCTGCACGCAGCGGTGACGCGCCGGCTCAACCGTCCCGGACGGCGACGACCGTGGCACATGCACCGGTGCGTCGCCATCGAGAACGGTAGTGCCAAGAAACGTCACAGTCCGAGCGCTCCTCGCAGCGCGACGTCGAGATCGGCCCGCAGGTCGTCCACGTCCTCGATCCCCACCGACAGGCGGATCAAATCGGCAGTCACACCGGCCGCTTCGCGCTCGGCCGGATCGAGCTGCTGGTGCGTCGTGCTCCACGGATGGATGATCAAGCTCTTTGCGTCTCCGAC
>JBGQIT010000197.1:0-5814 GCA_041498575.1 Gemmatimonadaceae bacterium | reverse complement strand
GTGGCCAGTCAGCATGCGGCACGCATGATGGTTCAAGCGCGTCGCGGCCTGATCGTGCATATCTCGTCGTGGGCGGCCCAGAAATACATCGCCAACACGTTGTACGGTATATCGAAAGCGGCAACCGACAAGATGGCGGCGGATATGGCGCACGAGCTGAAACCTTTCGGCGTGACCGTCGTGTCGCTCTATCCCGGACTCGTCCGCACAGAGTCGGTGCTGGCGGCCGGTATCTTCGACTTGAGCAACTCCGAGAGTCCGGAATTCATTGGCCAAGCCGTGGCGGCATTAGCCAATGATGCCGAGGTTTTGCGTCGAAGTGGCTCGGTGCTGGTGGCAGCGGCGTTGGCCGAGGAGTATGGGTTCGCAGATATCGATGGTCACCAGCCACGTCCACTCACGCTGGCAGACGTATAGATCACTGGCTCATGTGCCGCACGCGTCCGCATGTGTGAGGAGCAACCTTGATCCGCTCAAACTCGGAACTGGGAGATCAGCTCGTAGTCGAAGTGATGGTCCGGGATCTGGAACGCTCGCTTGCGTTTTACACCGCCCTCGGGTTCAAGCTCGAGCGGCGTGACGGCGATTTCGCCGCGCTCCGTTTTGAGGAGCGCGAGTTTTTTCTCGACCAGCGTTCAGATTTGGCGCCCTTGAGCGGGCCCGCGCGAGCGAATGTTCGCATTCTCACTAGTGATGTCGATGCAGTCTGGGCAGCCGTGCAGGCACTCGGCCTACCCGTGGAGCGCCCGATCGGAGACCGATATTACGGACTAAGAGATTTTACGGTGCTCGACCCGGATGGCTTCGGTCTTCGGTTTGCCGGTCCCTCTCTATGACGCGGCGGTGAAGCGATCGGCGGAAGCGTATTCGGTCGGCAAGCAGGAGCATCTCAAAATCCCGGACGGGCCGTAATAGAGAGCGCCGGGATGCTCTACGTGGTTCTGGCCGCCCGGGACTTTCGTCGCTCCTGAAGTCTTCCCATCACAGCGGTCTTTCGGGCCGTAACATCCTGGGGACGCGGGCTCTCCTCGCAGGTCTTGCAATACAACCGGTGCATCACGCGACCACCGCACCCCTCATGCTCGTACACGATGGGCGGTCCATCGGGCGCGGCCCAGCGGTCGCCCCATTCGGTCAGTGCAATGATCACGGGTTTGAAGTCGAGCCCCTTTTTCGTCAGGTGGTACCGCTGATGCCCTTCCGACCCACCAGACGTAGCCATGAGTCCTGTCTCGACGAAGCGCTCCAGCCGTGCGGCGAGAACGTTGGGGGCAATGTCGAGGCTCTTCTGAAAATCGGTGAACCGCGTCATACCGGCGAACGCCGCGTTACGAAGGATTAGCAGGCTCCAACGCTCGCCAACGATCTCGAGCGCTCGCGCCGCAGAGCACACTTCCTTGTCATAGGTTCGACCGAGCATGCGTGGATGATAGTGGCATCACTTGCATGACGCAAGGGGAGCCATGGGGCCGGCAACGCCTGGTGTTTCCACCTTCCCTCGCCACTTGCATGACGCAAGTCCATATGCTATTGTGATGCAAGTATCAGTTGGACGCGTTGGAGTTCTAGCCCACATCAAGGGAGTGAACATGGCAGTGAAGCACGGTATCCGTATCCTGCGGTTTCGGATCGTCGCCACGATTGCTGACTTTCCGCTGCGCCGCCATGACGAGCACTAGGACGCCCGCGACGACAGCCGCGCTGGCGGCGACGCTCGGGCTCGCCGCCGCATCCTGGGTCGTCGCGGTCCGGCAGATGAACGGGATGGACATGGGCGTTGCGACCCGGCTCGGTTCGTTCCCGTTCTTCGTCGCCCTGTGGGTGTCGATGATGGCGGCGATGATGCTGCCCGGCGCGGCTCCGGCAGTCTTGAGACGCGCTCATGCCAGCGGTCGTGTGAGCGCCGTGCCGCTATTCGTCGGGCAGTACCTTGCCGTCTGGACACTCGCGGGCGTCGCCGTGTATGCGTTGTACCGGCCGCACGGGTCTTTCGCTGCCGGCGCGCTTGCGATCGCGGCAGGTGTCTACGAATTCACGCGGCTCAAGCGGGACTGCCGCCGGCGCTGCCGCGAGAGCGTCGGCTCGGGATTCGAGTTCGGGCTCCACTGCGTCGGCTCGAGCATCGGACTGATGCTGATGCTGGTGGCGCTAGGCGTCATGAGCGTCACCTGGATGTCCGTGATCGCCGTCCTCGTCGTCGCCCAGAAGCTCCTGCCCCCGAAGGCCGCCATCGATGTGCCGCTGGCGCTGGCGATCGTCGGAATTGGAATCCTGATCGTCCTCGCGCCCTCGTCGGTTCCCGGACTATCGCCACCGACGTGGGACGTCATCAGTGGCGCGGGCCACGCCAACCAGTTGTAACAACAACATGTAACGACAACAAAGGAGAGGAACAATGACTGATCACAAGACCGGAACACGCGAAGAGTGGCTTGCCGCACGGCTGGAGCTGCTCGCAGCCGAGAAGGAGCTGACGCGGCGCAGCGACGAGCTGGCGCGGCGGCGGCAGGAGCTGCCCTGGGTGCGAATCGACAAGGAGTACCGCTTCGACACCGACGAGGGCACAGCGTCTCTCGCCGATCTCTTCAGGGGACGCTCTCAGCTCCTCATCTACCACTTCATGTTCGGGACCGATTACACGGCGGGATGTCCGTCCTGCTCGGCGATCGCGGACGGCTTCGACGGCTCCGTGGTCCACCTGGCGAACCACGACGTCACGCTTGCGGCGGTGTCGCGGGCTCCGCTCGCGAAGCTGCAGACGTACAAGCGGCGGATGGGGTGGAGCTTCCCCTGGGCGTCGTCGTTCGGAAGCGATTTCAACTACGACTTCCAGACGGCGTGGACTGAGGAGCAGCAGCGGTCCGACGTCGTGGAATACAACTTCCGCTCAGAGGACGAGAGTGCGTTGCTGGAGGCCGGCAAGCAGGGGCCGGCCGCTGAGATCGCGGCCAATGTCGGCACCGACTGGCCGACGTTCATGCGCGAGAGACAGGGGCTGAGCGCGTTCGCGCTCGAGGACGGCGTCGTCTACCACACCTATTCCGCGTATGCGCGCGGCGTGGACGGCCTCTGGAGCATGTACCAGTGGCTTGACCGCGCACCACTCGGTCGCAACGAGACCGGCTTCTGGTGGCGCCGCCACGACGAGTACCCCGTGACGAACACCAGGACGGCCGCGACGGCAGCCGCGCTGACGGCGCATCGAGACGCCGATCTTCGGCAGCGGGACGCGCGTTTTCACGAAGTAGATGACAGGTCAACCCAACAAAAAGAGGAGAGACGATGAAAACCCAGAGAATTCAAGGAGCGGTCGCCCTGGTAACGGGTGCCAACCGCGGCATCGGGCGAGCGCTGACGGAAGCGCTCCTCGCCCGGGGCGTGAGGAAGGTTTACGCGACGGCACGCAATCCGGAGGCGCTGCGCGACCTGCGTGACGATCGGCTCGTTCCGCTGCGGCTCGACGTCACCGACGCGGACCAGATTCGCGCAGCCGCAGAAGCGGCTTCGGACGTCGAGCTCGTCTTCAACAACGCCGGCGTCGCGCTTGCCACAGGAATCGCGGATTCGACGGTCCTCGGCCACGCCCGGCGCGAGATGGAGGTGAACTACTTCGGGCCTCTGCAGCTGATCCAGCGCCTGGCGCCGACGCTGGCCAGGAACGGCGGCGGGGCGGTCGTCAACATCGGCTCGGCGGCCGGCCTGACTAACATGCCCTTCTTACCGACCTACAGCGCTTCGAAGGCCGCGCTTCATTCCCTGAACCAAGGCGCGCGTATTCTCCTCGGGGCGCAGGGCACCTCGGTCTTCGGCGTCTACCTGGGGCCCGTTGACACCGACATGTCCCGTGAGCTCACGTTTCCGAAGACTTCGCCACGCGACGCGGCGTTCGCGATCCTCGACGGCATTGAGGCCGGGCAAGAGGACATCTTCCCGGACCCGTTCGCGAAGGATTTTGGCCGACTATACGAGTCCTCGCCGAAGGCTTCGGAGCGGCAGATCGCCGAGATGGTATCGGGCTCGGCGGCGTGAACATTCGACAGAGTGAGGAAGCGGATTTCGCCGACATTCTGGCGATCGTAAACGACGCCGCGCGCGCCTATCGCGGAGTGATACCGGCGGATCGATGGCACGAGCCTTATATGCCGGCGGAGGAACTCGCGAGGGAGATCACCAGCGGAGTGGTGTTCTGGCTGGCGGAAGCGGAGAGACGTGTCTCAGGGGTGATAGGGATCCAGGACAGAGGCGATGTCGTTCTGGTGCGTCATGCGTACGTCGCTCCGACAGCGCAGAGGAGCGGAGTGGGGACAGCGCTACTACGTCATCTGGAAAGTCTCACTGACAAGCCCGTTTTGATTGGTACCTGGTCCGCCGCGACGTGGGCTATCGAATTCTATCGGCGCAACGGGTTCGCGCTCGTCTCAAGCGACGAGAAAGACCAGCTGCTAGAGACTTACTGGTCAATCCCCAAGAGACAGATCGAGACTTCTGTCGTCCTTAGGAAGTGTTCAACGTAAGGCTCATATCCGATGCGGCATGGCGGGATTCCGTCACGATAGACTTCTTGAAGAATCGGTTCGTATCGTTCACGGAGCCGTATGTCCAAACACCGGGGCGCTTGAGGCGAATCGGAACGACGTGGGTCTTCACTGATTCATTGTCCCATGGTGCCAGCCGAGATTCGACGCGCTAGATGAACGCCGAGCGGGCGAGCAGGACCGCGATGATGGTTGCCTACGCGCGCGCCGTCGCCGACCTGGGCGCATCGCACGTGCGCGATTTCCGAGATCCGACGGCGCGCGTCTTTCTGAAAGAGAAAGGGTTGCGGCGATTGGCGAAGATCGAGCAACGGGTTCGGACCGGTCGCGCAACCATGACGCTCGAATTCGCGCGAGTGTCGGCGGACTTGATGGCGCTGCGCACTTCGACGATTGATGCCGCCGTGCGGACAGCGGTGGCACGCGGTACGGCGCAGGTCGTCATCCTCGGAGCGGGATTGGATGGGCGTGCCTGGCGGATGACCGAGCTCGCCGGGATACGGGTCTTCGAAGTCGATCATCCCGCGACGCAGGCATTCAAGCGCCAGCACCTCGACGCACTGCCTCCTTCGATCGCCAGCGTAATCTTCGTACCGATCGATTTTGAGCGTGAATCACTCGATGCCGCGCTCGCCCGCGCCGGGCATGACGCCACGCGGCCGACGTGCTGGATCTGGGAGGGCGTGGTCATGTACCTCACGCCCGACGCGGTGCGATCGACGCTGGCCAACATTACAGAGCGAAGCGCGGAGGGATCGACGCTGATCGTGAATTATCACACGACCATGCGTGGAAGGCTCGTGAGATTGCTGCTGCGACTGGTGGGCGAGCCGGTCAAGAGCAGTTGGTCGCCGGAGGAGATGGACGAGGCTCTTCGCGCGGCCGGGTTCGGCGTGGTCGAAGACTCCGGCGTCGCGGAGTGGGCGACGCGGTTCGCGACGGGTGCGGTCCACATACAAGCGGGCCGGATAATGCGGATCGCAGTCGCTGAAAGGTTGCGTTGAGATAGGCGGTACTCGTCGCGCCCCCCGGTTCGGGTGTAAGATTTGGACCCATGAAACCCAAAGAACTCACCATCCGCGGGCTGATTCTCGGCGCCCTCATCACGACGGTCTTCACAGCGGCCAACGTCTACCTCGGTCTCAAGGTCGGCCTCACCTTCGCCTCGTCGATCCCCGCGGCGGTGATTTCGATGGCGATCCTGAGCGCGGTGAAGGACTCGACGATCCTCGAGAACAACATCGTCCAGACCGTTGCCTCCGCGGCCGGCACGCTCTCG
>JBGQIT010000196.1:0-5835 GCA_041498575.1 Gemmatimonadaceae bacterium | reverse complement strand
TCCGCAACGCCTGCGGGGCGAAGCACCGCCGCGTGGACATGCCACTCTCGAAGCTGAAGGTGGAGATCGCGAAGATCCTTAAGGAGAACAACTTCATTCAGGACTACAAGACGCTCGATACGGAGGAGGGCAGGCAGTTGCTGCGCGTGGTGCTCAAGTACGCGCAGGGTGGCCAGCCGGTGATTCGCGAGCTCCGTCGCGTCTCGACGCCCGGACTTCGCAAGTACGTCGCGGTCGCGGAAATACCGCGCGTTCGCAACGGGCTCGGCATGGCGATTCTCAGCACATCGCAGGGTGTGATGTCGGATCGCCAGGCGCGGCAGGCCCGCACCGGCGGCGAGCTCCTCGCCCTGGTCTGGTAAGGAGATAGAGGCAGATGTCACGAATTGGAAAGCATCCGGTAGTGATTCCGAAGGGCGTGACCGCGACGGTCGAGGGCAATACCGTTCACGTGAAGGGACCAAAGGGCGAGTTGGAGCGCACGCTCCACACCGACATGAAGGTCTCGCTCAAGGACGGCCAGATTCTGGTCGAGCGTCCCTCGGATGAAGACAACCACAAGGCGCTCCACGGCCTCAGCCGCACCCTCGTCGCTAACATGGTCGAAGGCGTGACCAAGGGCTTCAAGAAGGAGCTCGAGCTCGTCGGAGTCGGCTACAAGGCGGACCAGCGTCCGTACGGATTGCAGCTCGCCCTCGGATTCTCGCATCCGGTGAAGTATGAAGCGCCGAAGGGCATCAAGCTCAGCGCGCCTCAGCCGACATCGATCATTATCGAGGGCGCGAACAAGGAAATCGTGGGCCAGGTTGCGGCGGAGCTGCGCAGCCTGAGACCGCCCGAGCCTTACAAGGGCAAGGGAATCAAGTACGTTGGAGAACAGGTCCGCCGCAAAGCAGGAAAGGCGGGCAAGGCGGGAGCCAAGTAATGCCGAAAATGGCCAGACCAAAGTCGCGCGATCAGCTTCGTACGCGCCGTCACTTCCGCCTTCGCAAGAAAGTGGTTGGAAGCGCGGATCGTCCTCGCCTGGTTGTGTATCGTTCGCTCAAGCACATCTATGCGCAGCTGGTGGATGACGCGACTCAGCGCACGATCATGACCGTGACCGATTCGGGTCTCGAAGGCAAGCCGACCCAAAGATCGGTGGAAGTTGGAAAGCGCATCGCCGCCAAGGCAAAGGATGCCGGCGTCAAGCGTGTGGTGTTCGACCGAGCTGGATACAAATATCACGGCCGCGTGAAGGGTGTGGCCGACGGAGCCCGCGAGGGCGGGTTGGAGTTTTAATAAATGGCAGAAAACGAGAATCCCGAGGGCTCGACGGCATCGCCGGCCGAGCAACCAGCTGCGCCAGCGCAGGAACGACCACGCACGGGCGGTAGCGCTCGCAGCGGCGGCGGTGCTGGTCGCGGTCGCGGCGGCGGTGGACGTGGCGGCCCTGGCGGCGGCGGTGGTGGTGCCGGCCGAGGTCGTGGATCGGGCGGCGGCGGTGGTGGTGGCGGACAAGGCGGCGGCGGAGCGCGCGGCGAAGGCGGCCAGCGCGGCGGCAGAGGCCGTGAGGGCAAGGGTCGTGATCGCGACGGTGGACGCGGCGATGGTGGCAGCGAGCTCGTCGAGAACGTGATCGCCATCAATCGCGTGGCCAAGGTCGTGAAGGGCGGGCGGCGCTTCTCATTCAACGCGCTCGTCGCCGTCGGTGATGGTCAGGGTCGAGTCGGTTTTGCTACCGGCAAGGCAAACGAAGTATCGGAGGCAGTCCGCAAGGCTGTCGACGGAGCGCGCCGCAACATGGTCGCGATCCCGATGACCGGCGGAACGATCCCACACGAAGTCGTTGGCACGCACGGAGCCGGCAAGGTCTTGATGAAGCCGGCGGCACCGGGCGCCGGTGTCATCGCCGGTGGCGCTGTGCGCGCGATCATGGAATGCGCCGGCATCGCCGACATTCTCACCAAGAGTCTCGGCTCGACGAATCCGCACAACATGGTGCTGGCGGCGTTGGACGGACTACAGCAGCTGACGACGGTCGAGCAGATCGCGCGCGAGCGCGGCATCGAAGTCTCGAGCCTCGGTTACCGTTCGCGCGCCAAGTCGAAGGAGGCCGTCGCACATGCCTAGAACACACGTGTGGTGGAGAACGAAGGGGCCGAAGACGACCCCCAAGGAAACCATCACGAAGGGAAAGGTTCGCATCAAGCAGGTGAGAAGCGGCATCGGCCATTCGTGGCGGATGCGCCTTACGCTCGAAGCCCTCGGGCTCCGGCATCACCAGTCTGAAGTGACCAGGCAGGACTCACCCGCGCTACGCGGACAGATCAAGCACGTGCGTCATCTCGTCGAAGTGACGCCGGTAGAGGATTAATCAGTGGCAGACAAACCAACACGTCGGGAAAAACTCGGAGCGCCGGATCGCGTCGAAAAGATCGGGCTGCACAATCTGGTTCCTGCGCCCGGATCGCACCGGAACCGCAAGAGAATCGGACGTGGGCCCGGCTCGGGCACCGGTAAGACGTCCGGCAAGGGCCACAAGGGTATCAAGGCCAGATCGGGTCACCACGGCCCCGGCGGCGGCAAGCCGCAGTTCGAGGGCGGTCAGATGCCGCTCACCCGCCGCATACCAAAGCGCGGTTTCACGAATATCTTTCGTGTAGAGAATCAGGTCGTCGGTTTCGAGGACCTGGCCAAGCTGCCGAAGGGCGCTGAAGTGACGGAGGAGAACTTGGCCGAAGCCGGATTGATTCGGAAAGGAAAGGGTCCCGCCAAGCTTCTCGCGAATGGCGATGCCGCGAAGGGCGTCACCGTGCGCGGCATCAAGATGAGCGCTGGCGCTCGGCAGAAAATCGAGGCGGCCGGAGGCCGGGTAGAGAACTAAATGGCGCAATCAGCCCCAGCGGCGGCAGTAAGCAACATTTACAACACGCCGGAGTTGCGGGACAAGATAATCTTCACGTTCATCTGTCTCGTGATTTACAGAGTCGGCGCCCACATCACGGCGCCGGGCGTCGACGTCGTGGCACTGACCGATTTCTTCGCCAACAAGGGCAAGGGCGGGCTGCTGGGCCTGTACGACCTTTTCGTGGGCGGCGGATTGTCGCACGCGACGGTGTTCGCGCTGGGAATCATGCCCTACATCTCCGCCAGCATCTTCATGCAGATCGCCGGCGTGGTGATCCCCACCGTCGAGAAGATGCAGAAGGACGAGGAAGGCAGAAAGCGCGTGACGCAGTGGACGCGCTACGTAACAGTCGTCCTCGCCGTGGTGCAGGGGTGGGGATTCGCGCTCTTCACATCCTCCCTCGAGAACGCGGTGGTCAATCCCGGTTTCGGGTTCAAGCTCCAGATGGTGCTTGTCCTCACGACCGGCGCGCTGTTCGTGATGTGGCTGGGTGAGCAGATCACGGAGAGAGGTTTAGGGAACGGTGCTTCACTGATCATCTTCTTCTCGATCGTCGAGAGGTTCTGGCCGGGAATCATCAGCACCCTCGGGTTCGTGAAGACGCAGGCAGTCGGCCCGTTCTCGCTCGTCGTACTCGGCATCGTCATGGTCGGCGTCGTCGCCGGCACGATTGCGATCACAATGGCGGCCCGCCGGGTGATGATCCAGATCCCGCAGCGTACGATGGCTCGAGGCCGCCAGAGAGAAGCGGCCAAGAATTTCATTCCGCTGAGGGTAAACGCAGCAGGCGTGATGCCGATCATCTTTGCCTCGTCGGTGATTGTCGTCCCGGGCGCGATCGCACAGTTCAGCGGCAACGAGAACGCGCGGATCATCTCCGAGTACTTCCAGCCTGGCACGTGGCTCTACTACCTGCTGACGGCAATTCTGATCGTCTTCTTCACCTACTTCTACACGTCGATCATCTTCAACCCGGTCGACATATCTGAGAATCTGAAGAAGCAGGGCGGATTCATTCCTGGTGTGAAGCCCGGCGCCAGGACGGCCGAGTACATCGATCACGTCGTGTCGCGCATCACATTCCCGGGTTCGTTGTTCCTGACGTTCATCGCGCTGCTGCCGGTGTTCATTGCCGACTTGATCAACGTCCCGTTCAGATTCGGTGGAACCTCGCTGCTGATCGTGGTCGGTGTCGCGCTCGACACGATGGCCCAGGTCAACCAGCATCTTCTGCTCAGGAAGTACGATGGCTTCATGAAGAAGGGCCGAGTGCGATTCCGCGGCCGCACGACCGGCGGCACTTACTAGATTTCGATCGGAGGAGCCCAAAAGCTCCTCCGACTCTTTTACGGGTATCTGCGATGATCATCGTACTGCTCGGCCCGCCCGGAGCGGGTAAGGGAACGCAGGCGGACAAACTGGCCATGCGCCTCGGGATTCCGAAGATCGCCACCGGCGACGTCCTGCGTGCGGCGGTCCGTGATGGCACCAGGCGCGGGCTCGAGGCGAAGGCCTATATGGATCGCGGCGATCTGGTGCCGGATTCAGTCATCCTCGGTATTCTTCAGGATGTCATGACCTCCCCGGCGACGAAAAAGGGAGCCATTCTGGATGGGGCGGTTCGCACTGTGCCGCAGGCCGAAGGACTCGGGGTCATGCTCGCTGAGATCGGAAAGAAGGTGGACAAGGTGCTGCTGTTCGATGTGGACGATGACGAGCTGGTGAAGCGGTTGAGCACCCGCACCGTTTGCGAGGGCTGTCAGACGCCTTATACGGGGCGCGAGCCGGGCTCGAGCTGCGAGAAATGCGGCGGAAAGCTCGTACGTCGCAAGGATGACGAGCCCGAGGCAGTGCGGAACCGGCTCGAGGTCTATCGCAGGCAGACGGCGCCCGTGATCGACTGGTACGCCGACCGCAAGATGAAAGTTCAGAAGATCGATGCCGATGCTCCGGTGGACGAAGTGACCAGTCGTGCGGTCAAGGCGCTCAAGAAATGATTCAGATCAAGTCACCGCGCGAGATCGAGATCATGGCGCGCGGGGGCGAGATACTGGCGGCCACGGTGCTGCTGCTGGAGAAGAGCGTGCGCCCCGGCATGTCGACTCTCGATCTGGACAAGATCGCCGACGAGTTCATTCGCAACCATCCCGGCGCGACCCCGGCGTTCAAGGGCCTCTACAATTTTCCCGCGAGCATCTGCACGTCCATCAATCAGGAGATCGTGCACGGAATCCCGTCCAGGAAGCGCCTGATCGAGGAGGGGGACCTCGTCTCGATCGACATCGGCGTGAAGCTCGACGGCTACTACACGGATTCGGCTACCACGGTCGCGGTCGGGAAAGTCGATGCGGAGTCGAAGAAGCTGCTCGAGGTCACGAAGAAGGCGCTCGCGGCGGGGATAAAGGCGGCAACCGCCGAGAATCATATTGGGGACATCGGTGCGGCCGTGCAGGGTGTTGTCGAAGCGGCCGGCTTCAGCGTGGTGCGCGATCTCGTTGGACACGGCATTGGAGTCGGATTCCACGAGGATCCGCAGGTGCCGAACTACGGTAAGCCCAAGCGGGGCGTGCGCCTGCAGCCCGGCCTGACGATCGCGATCGAGCCGATGGTGAATGTCGGGATGCCGGGCACGCGAACGATGCCGGACAGATGGACAGTCGTTAGCGTGGACGGGACGCGCTCGGCGCACTTCGAGCACACGATCGCGATCACGGACAACGGACCGCGGATTCTGACCGCTCTGGCGCCCTAGCGCGTCAGTTTCCTAACGGTGTTCGGACGATGACGGAATCAGCCGTCCCAGAGGCGTAGCCTTGACGTAGCGACTGGTCTGACCGTTCCAGGTCAGCTCCAGGGTATCGCCTACCACGGCGAACCGTACCGCGCGGTCTCCTCCTCCCGGTCCCGGGAGATGCATCATCGCTGAATCGCCCATTGTTGCGTAG
>JBGQIT010000195.1:0-5838 GCA_041498575.1 Gemmatimonadaceae bacterium | reverse complement strand
GCACCGTTGTGCAACGCGGAATACTCGCTCATTTCCGACATTACCTGCAATTAAGCCAGTGCCCACAACGGGCGCTACTGGCCGAAAGCGGCGTACGATGCGTCGAGCAGATCGACGGGATGAATCGTGCGCGCGGGAATCCCGGCGCGAATCAGGCCCGCTCCGATCTGCATTAGACAACCCGGATTTCCCGTCGCGATCCACGGAGCGCCAGTCGCGGCAATGTTGCCGAGTTTGGGCGCGAGCACAGCGTCTGACGTTTCCGGCTCGATGAGATTGTAGATCCCGGCGCTTCCGCAGCACTGATCGGAATCGTGGAGCGGAACGAGCTCGAGACCAGGGATCGCGGCCAGAACGGACAGAGGCGCCTGCGTCACCCGCTGCGCGTGCTGGAGATGACAGGGTGCATCGTATGTGACTCGAATGGGAAGGGGCCCGCCTTCACGCGGGCCGGCGGCGGCGAGCAGCTCGCTCACATCTTTCACGCGCGCGCTGATGCTTGCGGCTCGCGCGTGCCATTCGGGATCATCCTTCAGCAGATGTGCATACTCTTTCATGATGGCTCCGCAACCGGCCGCGTTGACGGCGACAAAGGCCGCTCCCGAGCGTTCGAACGCCGCGATGTTGCGCCTTGCGAGCGATCGGGCGGTCTCGAGATCGCCGGCGTGCGCGTGCAGCGCGCCACAGCAGTTCTGCCCGGGAGCATCGACTATCGCGTAACCGTTGACAGTCAGCACCCGCCTGGTCGCGCGATTTGTCTCGCTGAAAAGACCGTCCATCACGCAGCCGCGAAGCGTTGCGACGCTGCCGCGCTCACCGCTCGTCACCGGCTGATACCTTGACCGCTCGATCGAGCGGCCGGTCGAGGCGAGCATTGCCATCGCGAAGCCAAGGCGTCCCTTGGCCCCGGAAAAAAGCGTGGGGATCGGGGTGGCAGCGAGAATGCGAGAGAAGAACATCGCCGGACGAAGCAGCCACTCCCGCGCGAAAACGAACAGTATGAGTCGCGCGATGGCCGGCGTCGGTTCGCTCTCGCGTAGTGTGGCCCGCGTCGCCTCGAGCAGTTGACCATAAGGTACACCGCTCGGACAGACGGGCTCGCACGCTCTGCATCCGAGACACTGATCGAAGTGCTGCTGAACACTCGGATCATCGGGCTTGACCGTGCCCTCGAGGAGCGACCGCATGAGAAAAATGCGGCCACGCGGACTGTCATTCTCGTCCTCGAGGTTCAGGTACGTCGGGCACGCCTGGAGGCAGAATCCGCAGTGCACGCACGCATTGATGCCGGGCAGCGCGTCGGCGAGCGGCGTGCCGGGAAGCGCGCAGCCGGGCATCGGATCGCGCGGACGGGGGTGAGCGGGCGGCGAAGCGGTCAAGTCAGTCGCCGAGTATGCCGGGGTTTAAAATGTTGTGCGGATCAAATGCTCGCTTGACTCCCTGCGACAATCCGTCGGACACGACGCTGGGTGACACCGATGACCAGACATCTGGAGGAAGTTTCTCGAAGATCACCTCGCTCGACCCGATCCCGCCCTCATGGAAATCGATCGATTCTCCGATGGCGGCAGTACCACCATCGCCATTTTCTCGGTCAGCTCCCACGACGATCCTCAGAACGCCACGATGCGGATCGATGCAGGTGTAAATCCCGGGGATGTCGTCAGCGAGAATTCTCGCCGACGTAGCGAGAAACCGCAGTGGCATGCTCACGATTCTGATCGTCGTGTGCGCCCCGCCATCCATCTGTCGGAGCCGCGTCCATATCTCTGACGCTTCCTCTTCGAGTCGCGCGATGTGTGACAGCGCGTTGACCTGCGACCGGACGACAGCGTCGTTGCCGCCAAAACGAATGAGACAGACCGAATGCTCGCCGAGACCCAGAGAACGCGCGGCCGGAGGATTGAGCAGCTGAAGCGCGTATGGAGTGAGAGGAGAGACGACGATCGCGCGGACGAGGGACGCTATTTCCTTCTCGCTCCCACTGAGAGCGATCGCAAAGGTGCGATCGGCGCTCGGAAGCGCATACAACCGGAGCGTTACTTCGGTGATGACGCCCAGCGTTCCCCATGAGCCGGTAAGAAGACGCGACAGGTCGAAGCCCGCGACGTTCTTCACGACCTTTCCTCCGCCTCTCACGACTTCGCCGCGCCCGTTCACGAACTCGAGTCCGAGCAGGAGATCTCGCGGTAATCCAAAGCTGGATGCCAGCGGTCCGGCGGAGCCGGTCGCGATCGTTGCCCCAATCGTTCCATCGCTCGTGCCGTACGGATCGAGCGGAAGCCACTGCTCGTGCTCCTGAGTCGCGCGCGCGATTTCGGAGAGCGGAGTACCAGCGCGCACAGTGAGTGTGAGATCACCCGGCACGTAGCCAACGATGCCGCTGTCGTCACGAAGCGAAAGCGATTTGACCGCACGAACTGGACGTCCGGCGTCGAGCCATGCCGAGCGCCCAGCAATCCGAAGCGGCATTCCTGTCGCGACGCCCTCCTTTATCGCGGAGACAACCGCTTCCGTACTCACTCAGCGGACGGATGCGTAGGCTCGGCCTCGAGCGGGCGGGCCGTGGCGCCAGGCAGATCGTCATCTGCGTGCGCCGGTGGGCTCGTACGCATTCGCAGGCGGCTCCGGGCTACTGAGTTCCATTCCTTGCAGGCGTGAAGCGGAACGACCTTTCCCGGATTCGACCGCCTCTCCGGATCGAACACGCCGCGCAGCTCGCACATCGCGTTGAGCGAGCTCTCGGAGAAAATGGATTCCATGTATCCCATCTTGTCGAGCCCGACGCCGTGCTCGCCGGTGATGCTGCCGCCCGCATCGATGCACGCCTGCATGATCTCGATCATGGCCTTGTGCACGCGTTCGCTTTCGGCCGGATCGTCGGCGCTGTAGGCAATATTGGGATGAAGGTTTCCATCACCGGCATGAAAGACGTTGCATACGACCACGCCGTACTTCTCGCTGATCTCGCGAATTGTGTCGAGAATTTCGGGCAGACGCGTTCGTGGAATCACAGCGTCCTGGACAATCAGATGCGGCGCAAGCCGCCCCATAGCCCCAAACGCCTTCTTGCGGCCCTGCCATAGCTTCATGCGCTCCGCATCGTCGCGCGCGATCTTCACGTTCCGCGCACCGCCATCGATGCAGATTTGCCGCACGGCCTCGAGATCCGCCGAGACCCCGGCCTCGAGTCCGTCCAGCTCGATGAGTAGAATGGCCTCCGCGTCCCGCGGATAGCCCGCGGCATAAATGGAATCCTCGACCACGCGGATGGTCGGACCATCCATGAACTCCAGCGCCGCGGGTACGATTCCGGAGGCGATGATCGCGGACGTCACGTGCGCGGCCTTGTCGACCGACATGAAATCGGCGAGCAGCGTCCGCACCGTCTGAGGCTTCGGCATGAGCCTGACCGTGATGTCGAGAGCGAGCCCGAAGCAGCCCTCCGACCCGATGAATGCTCCCCGCAGATCGTAGCCATTTCGCTCGCCGACCTTGCTGCCCAGCTCGACGACCTCTCCATTCGGCAAGACCACTGTCAGTGCCAGGACGTGGTTGAGCGTAACGCCGTACTTGAGGCAATGCGGACCGCCAGCATTCTCGGCGACATTACCGCCAATCGTGCACGCCGCTTCGCTCGAGGGATCCGGGGCGTACAGCAGACCGTAGGGCGCCACGTGCTTATTGAGTCGGAGGTTCACGACCCCTGGCTCGACGGTGGCGCGTCGGTTTTCGACATCGAGAGAAATGATCTTCTTGAGCCGGTGGAGCCCGATGACCACGATGTCGTCGGCGAGCGCTCCGCCGGATAGCCCGGTGCCGGCGCCGCGTGGAACGAAAGGAAGTCCTTCGTCGGCCAGCAATCTGACGACCGCGATCGTCTCTTCCCGTGTTCCCGGAAAAACCGCGAGACTAGGCTGGCGCCTGTAGCCGGGCAATCCGTCGGAGTTGTAGACCAGCAGCTCACTGGGCCGGCTCAGCACGTGACGCTCGCCCACGATTTCGGCCAGACGCTCTGCAAGCGGGGACTGCGCGGGCGAGGTGGGAGCCAGGCTCGGGGCCAGAGTCGGCTGGGTCATTCGTGGAATTTAGCTATTCGTCTACCTCGGGCGGGGAAGTGACGAGGCGGAGCGCGTCGCGCTTGATCCTGTAATTGAGCGGAGTCCGCATTTCCTTGAGCTCGCCATCGAGGCCGATCAGGGCGTGAGATCGGGTGAGGTCGATCCGGCAGCTGTCCACAATGAAATCGTCGAACTCCGGAAGTTTCTCAGCCTCCTTCGTGCCCCTGGCGATCCCGGCGAGTGCGACAGCGAACAGGCGCGCCCGTTTGCGACCGCCGACGATCATGACGTGAAGGCCCCGCCTACCGTTCTTGATCCGGTTGCCAAGGATCGGAAGCTTGAGCTCGCGCTCCGCGACGCCGATGAAGACCATCGACGAGCGGTACACCTTCTTCTCGCCTTCCACTTCCAGCGTAACGGTAAAGGTGCGGAGGTGGGCCCAGGTTCTGATGAAGGCGAAAAAGCTCGCGATTCTATACCCGAGGTGTTTCTCGAATCGCTCGCGAACGCGTACGAAGCTGACGTACGCGCCGATCGAGCTCGTGTTCAGGAATATGGTGTCGTTGACGTATCCGATATCGGCGCCCACAACAGCGCCATCAACGGCGACCGCAGCCGCCTTAGCCAGGTCCGTCGGGATCCCGTGATCCTTGGCGAAGTGGTTGAGGGTTCCGCAGGGGAGGATTGCCAGCTCGATGCCTTTGTTGGCGACGAGCGACGCGGCGGTCGCGATGGTGCCGTCACCGCCGGCGACGACGATGCGCTTCGCCCCGCCATCGATTTCCTGCTTCAGCCGACTCTCCAACTCGGTCGGCTGAATGACCTGAAGATCGAGTCCTGAGTCGGTGAGAGCTTCGCGCGCCGCTCGAGCGCCCCCGCCGGCGGCGTTGAGAAAGACCTTGGGCTTCGAGCCGCGCGAGGACGGGGGCGCGGTTGTAGTAGCTGGCATCGCGGGAAGCGGGAAGCGGGAAGCGGGAAGCGGGAAGCGGGAAGCGGGAAGGGGAAGGGAGCTAACCTCTATACAAGAAAGACGCCGACCCAAATTGGCCGGCGTCTTTTCGTGTTGTGTTGGTCCCGCTTCCCCCTTTCCTCTTCCCGCCCTTAACTCCAGAATCCCGCGAGCGCCGAACCGTCAGGTGATTCACGCAGCTTTTCGAACGCCCGCTCGCGGATCTGTCTGATCCTCTCGCGGGTAACGCCCATCAGCGCGCCGATCTTCTCGAGCGTCATCGCATCGGAGCCCTGTTCGAGGCCGTAATAGAGATGAAGGATCTTCCGCTCGCGCGGTGTGAGGTACTTCCGGAAAACGCGATCGATGAACTCGCGCATCAGATGGAAGTCCGTCACGTCCTCGATTTCGGCGCCATCCACTCCGGCGAAACGCTCACCGAGCGTGCAGGCCTCGCGATCCGAGCGATCGATTGGGGCGTCCAGCGAGATCTCCGTCGCCGACATCTGCTTCGCGGAACGGACCGCGTCGGGAGTCTCTTCGAGCAGACGGCCGATCTCGTTGTCAGTGGGATCGCGCTTGAGGACCTGCGAGAGAACGGTCTGCGCCCGGGCCAGCTTGATCAGCTGCGAATTCTGATTGAGCGGAATTCGAACGCTCCGGGTCTGCTCTGCCAGCGCCTTGAGAACTGCCTGGCGAACCCACCACACGGCGTACGAAATAAACTTGACGCCCTGATCGGGGTCGAACTTTCTCACTGCCTTGAGCAGGCCTTCATTGCCGATCGCGACGAGCTCGCCAAGGTCGAGACCGTGGCCCTGATACTTC
>JBGQIT010000194.1:0-5847 GCA_041498575.1 Gemmatimonadaceae bacterium | reverse complement strand
CCTCCAGCAGCTCGCGCAGCCTCACGATCAACTCTCCGCGCGACCCTACCCCGGCTGACTGCGGATCGCCAACCTCAGCGACCATCGCGACCGGAGCTCTGATGATCATGTCGGTCGTCGTTCCGGGGACGACGTCGACCAGCGCCGCCTGGCCCGAAACTAGACCACCGGTTGGAACGACGACGAAGGTGGTGATGCCTTCCTTGCGCGCGGGCGCCAGCAGCACTGAATTGGGGTTCAGACCCTCCCACACAGTGAAGGCGGCCGCGATGTTGTCCTTGCCACGCGCGCTCATGTCGCGCGTGTCGCTAACTCCCGCGACCTCCTGAACGCCGAGCTGCGTCGAAGCGTCGACGAAGCCGGGTGTCACGGTCTTGCCGGTCGCATCGATGCGCTGCGCGCCAGCCGGGATCGGCACGTTCGCACCGACCGCTGCGATCCTGCCATTGGTGATTATGACCGTTCCGTTTTCAATGGGTGGTCCGCTTACCGGATACACCTTCCCACCCGTGATTGCGATCGTTTGCGCCGCGGCGGGGATTGCCGGCATCGCCGACAGAACAAATGCGACGAAGACGAGCGAATTGAGCCTGTATGAGATCATCGATTAGTTCCGGTTGAACGGTACGAAGCCAAGCTCGAAATCAGTGCGCCATTGCTCGGATGGGTCCAGGCGATCGTACAGCAGGGCGCCGTCGATCCACACCTTCTCCGGCTTGGAGTAGACGCTGAACGGATCGCCCGTCCAGAGGACGACATCGGCGTTCTTCCCCTTTTCGAGCGAGCCGATCTTGTCGTCAAGGCCGAGGGCCCACGCAGGATTGATCGTAAGCCACTTGATCGCCTGGTCCTCGCTCACGGGGAGCCCGATTTCCGCTCCCGCTTCCATCGCCTTTGCTGCTTCCTGATTCAGTCTCTGCGAACCCGACGGATCGTCGGAATGGACAATCACTCGCGCGCCGGCGTGATCCACCAGCGCCATGTTTGCCTTAACCGCATCGAGTGCCTCCATCTTGAAAGCGCCCCAGTCCGCCCACAGGGAGCCCGCGATGTCTTCCCTGGCGAGAAGGTCAGCGATCTTGTACGCCTCCACGCCGTGGTGGAACGAACGGATCTTGTAGCCGAACTCGTGCGCGATGTCGATCATCTGCGCCATCTCGTCGGCACGGTAGCAGTGATTGTGGACGAGAATATTTCCGCGCAGCACCTCGGCCAGAGTCTCATTGCCGAGGTCGCGCGCGGGTGGATCTCCCTTGTGATCGGCGTTCCACTTATCCCATTTGCGGCGGTAATCCACCGCCTTGATCCAGGCAGCGCGGTAGCCGGCGACGTTGCCCATCCGTGTTGACGGTCCGCCGCGTCCCGCATAGACCCGCTTGGGATTCTCGCCACAAGCCATCTTGAGTCCGTATTTCGCGCCCGGGAACTTCATCGCCTGTACTGTGCGTCCCGGGACGACTTTCAGAATGGCGCTGCGACCGCCGATGAGATTCGCCGAGCCCGGAAGCACCTGCAGCGTTGTAACTCCGCCGGCGAGATTGCGAGGAAACTGCGGGTCTTGCGGCCAGACAGAATGCTCCGCCCACACCTGGGGAGTGGCAGGATTCGTGGCTTCGTTGCCGTCGCTCAGCGCGTTGCCGCCTGGTGCTGCGTATACGCCAAGGTGGGAGTGGTCGTCGACAAGGCCAGGAGTGACGTACTTGCCGGCGCCGTCGATTACGAGCGCATCGGCCGGCGCGTCGACTGTCGCGCCCACTGCCGCGATCTTGCCGCTCTGCAGAAGAATCGCGCCGTTTCTGATAAGTGGCCCGGCCGCCGTAAGAATATTGACGTTGCGAACCACGGTCGTGCGGGAGGGGAAGGGAACGTAAGTGCTGGGAAACGGGTCAGCGTTGGGTGTAGACGTGCCGCCGCGACCGGCGTCAGCTTGCGCTGAATCGCGAGCCGGCGAAGGCGAAGTGGTCGTCGGGGTGCGAACAGTACAGGCTGCGGCTCCTAGCACCAACAGACAAAGAAAAGCGCGCATGTGAAAGATCTTCCTCCGAAGAAGGGCTTTGGGTCGCAATAAGCTAGCGCAGTTACAGACTCATTGTCGCGAGCTCGGCGATGCGATCGGTGCAAATGCCGTCGACGCCGATCTCCTTGAGGGTTTCCCACTGGTCTGGATCGTCGGACGTCCAGGCGATGACTCTTGCGTTTACGGAATGGGCGCGGGCCACCAGTTCTTCATCGATGAACGACACCTCCTGCCAGAGATCCTGCGCTCCGGCGGCGACGAGCGACGCCACCGGATCGATGTGACGCGCCACTTCGAGAACGCCCGTTCGAATGGCGGGGAATATCCTCTTCACGGTTTTGACAATGCGATGGTCGAAAGCGTGCACCGCGCACCTCGCGCCAGACTCCCGAATGCACCGCACTACCAGTGGCTCGATGCCAGCTGCCTTGATTTCGACGTACACCATCGCCCGATCACCGACAGCATCGAGAACCTTTTCGAGCGTGGGGATTTCAACGCTGTGCGCAAGTGGAAAGCGGCTGATCTCCGCCGCGAAGAGATCGGCTATTCTAGTCCTCGCCGCCGCCGGCGCATTCACGACCGGATCGTGGTGCACAATGACGACTCCGTCGCTCGTGGCGTGGACGTCGAGCTCGATTGCGTCTGCGCCCAGCTCGATCGCGCGGAGAAACGCGGGTATAGAGTTCTCCGGCAGCGTCTGGTGCGCCCCGCGGTGGGAGATCTTTTCGGGCTTGGCGCGCGGCCGTGATTGAGTCAGGGGTTCCTCAGGGTAGTAGTATTGGGCACGATGAGCGCGAAGCATATGAGTGCCAGTCGGCGCGGTCAATCGGCCTTAACGGCAGGGTCCTCACAGCGTCTACCGGATGAGGCTCCATGATTTCTAGCCCCGAGGGCAGGCCCGAAGAGACCGATCTGGAGCTAATCAACCGCTGGAAGGCCGGAGACAGCCGGGCTGCGACGCGATTGGTGGGTCGTCACTCTCAGGCGCTGGCGCGCTTCGCCGCGAGTGCCGGGGAGCGGGAAGGGATAGAGGAGCTGGTGCAGGACACGTTCGTTCGGGCGTTCGCATCGCTCGATTCGTTTCGTGGAGAAAGCACGCTCAGGACATGGCTCTTCACGATCGAGCGGCGGCTGATGCTGGATCGAAGAAGGTCGGAACGGAGGAGTCGGGAAACTGTTCCCGTGGAAGAATCGGATCACGTGAGTGAATATGGCGCCCTCGATGGGCTGATCGCCGAAGAGGCGCAGGGGAGAGTCAGGAAGTCGCTCGACGCGCTTTCTCCGACGCAGCGAGAGGTGTTCACGTTGAGGGTGCAGCAGGGTTTGTCATACAAGGAGATCGCGGAAGTACTGGGAAGCACCGAGGGTGCGGCACGGGTCCACTACCACAACGCGATCAAGACGGTAAAGGAGTTTTTGAAAGATGAATAAGTGCACTGACAGCAACATCCAGGAAATGCTTCCGGATCTGTTGCATCGCACGCTCGCGGATGACGCGAGGAGGCGCGTGGAAGCTCATGTCGCGACCTGCGAGAGCTGCCAGGAGGATCTGGACGTCCTTCGCATGGTCAAGAGCGCGGCGGTCTTCGCGCCATCGATCGATGTGGATCGCGTGGTGCGACAGCTACCGCCGTACCAGACGATTATACCCGCGATCGAGCGGCCGGCGAGCACCCGTGTCGTGTCGTGGCTGGTCGCGGCGAGTCTCGCGCTCGTCGTGCTGGGAGGCGGATCGGTTCTTATGATTCAGTCGAAGGACTCTCGATCCTCAAATTCGGCCGGCTCCAACCAGCTTCCGAACACGATCGCGACGCGTCCTGAGGCGACAAAGCAGAGTCCGGCAGAATCCGGGGTCGTTCCTAAGGCGGTTGTGCAGTCGATTGCCGCGCCGCGCCCGCACGCACTTGCTCTCGCCGCCGATGTCGATGGTCTGAGTGATGGCAACCTGATGCAGCTGATGAACGACATGGATGGCTTCGATGCGCTGCCGGCCTCCGAGCCCGAGCCAGTGATATCCGTAGACAGCGGTGACAGTCTTTGATCATGATTAAGTCGATGACGCGATCATTGCGACTGATTTCAATTGGACTCGGACTTACTGCTGGTGTCGCTCATGCCCAGCCCGTTCGCGCGCCTCAGGCGACAGCAAATCGGCCGGAGCTGGAGCAGCAGTTCCGTCAGCGCGTCGCCAAGCTCGCTCAGAACCGTATCGGCCTAACCGACGCGCAGATGGCGCAGCTCGAGCAATCCAACGCCCGGTTTGCGCCACAGTTCAACCAGGTGGCTGCGGAGGAGCGGGAGACCAGGCGTCAACTCCGTGCGGAGATGACCTCTGGCGGCCAGCCCAACCAGCAGCACGTGAGCGATTTGCTCGACAAGTCAGTGCAGCTGCAAAAGCAGCGGATCGCAATCGTCGAGACTGAGCAAAAAGATCTCGCGCGGTTCATGACTCCGGTGCAACGCGCGCGGTACATCGCCCTCCAGCAGCAGTTCCGGAGGCGGGCGCAAGAGCTTGCCCGCCAGAATGATGGAAAGGGAGCCGGGCTGGGGATGCAGCGCCCGCGACAGGGCTTGAAGAAGCGACCCTAGTGGCCCGCTGCCGGTTCGGAGCGCCTGCCGGACAGAGCCCTTGATCGAAAGGTCGAGGGCTTTTCGTTTGCCTTCGGTTTCCCCCGGCCCGATTTCGCGCAGCACAGTGCCCGAAAATCGCACGAATATCTCGTGAGATCGAAGTCCGTTAGCTAAATTGGCGAGAACGCCCGGGTGGCGGAATCGGTAGACGCACGGGACTCAAAATCCCGCGGCCTTTGGCCTTACGAGTTCGAGTCTCGTCCCGGGTATTTCCTCACTGCTCGCTGGGCGCCAGCGATGGCTCCCGCCGTCGAATTCTTGCGTAGGTTCTCTTCGTGAAGCCCCGCACTCTGTCGGGTAGCTCGTCGAAGTAAGTGTAGAACACCGGCGTCACGTACAGCGTCACGAGCTGCGAGAACGCCAACCCTCCCACCACCGCGACTCCAAGCGGCCGCCGCGCCTCCGCACCTGCGCCTCGTCCGAGCGCGATCGGGAGCGTCGCCATTAGTGCCGCGAACGTCGTCATCATGATCGGACGGAAACGCACGCTCGCCGCATGAACGATTGCCTTCTCGGGCGAAATGTGCTGCGTTCGTTCGGCTTCCAGCGCAAAGTCGATCATCATGATGGCGTTCTTCTTCACGATACCGACCAGCAAGATCAGGCCGACGAATCCGTACACATCGAGCGGCATCCTGAAAATGAACAGCGCCACGAGAGCGCCGAAGGCGGCGAAGGGAAGCCCGGTGAGAATCGTCGCCGGATGTATGAAGCTCTCGTACAGAATCCCGAGCACCATGTAGATCACGAAGACAGCGAGAATGAGGAGCGCGAGAAGCCCCTGCTGACTCGCCTGGAACGCCTGCGCGGTCCCCGAGAACGCAGTCGTGATTGTGGAGGGGACGGTGGTCGCGGCCGCTGCTTCCACAGCCGCCGTCGCCTGTCCCAGAGCGACGCCAGGGCGTGTGTTGAAAGAGATCGTCACCGACGGAAGCTGTCCGGAGTGCGTGATTGCCAGAGGGCCGACGTTCTGTGTCAGAGTGGCGACGGCGCTCAGGGGCACGAGATCACCCTTGTCCGATCTCACATAGAGCATTCGGAGCGCGTTGATGTCCTGCTGAAATTGCGGCAGCAGCTCCATCACCACCATGTATTGGTTGTTCGGCGTGTAGATCGTCGATACCTGGCGCGATCCATACGCGTCGTACAGCGCGCTCTCGATCTGTGTTGCGTTGACTCCGAGCGATGCGGCGCGG
>JBGQIT010000193.1:0-5869 GCA_041498575.1 Gemmatimonadaceae bacterium | reverse complement strand
CGTTTAGTAGCTTCGGAGAGATCTCAGCTCGGGTCGAGGCGAGGTATCCACTACGGCGGCTAACTAGCTTACAAGCATCGAGCCTCGCGCGCAAACTACAACGGCGCGCGCGAGTCTCTAGCAACCCGAGGCGCCGCCTACGAGGACACCTCGCCTCTCCTGTATAGCTCCGTAACTGCACGCGCGCGAAGCGGGCGGCGACGCAGAGCCCCAGCGCCAGCTTCGGGTCTCCCGGCACGAACTTCGAGCGGGGTCGTCGCCCGGGGGAGCGCAACCGGACAGATATTCAACTCTGAACGCACCAGTAGGACAGCGTTGTGGATCGGACGAATCTGTGCAGGAGAGGCGGTGGGTCCTCGTAGGCCGCTTTGCAAAGCGAGCGCGAGGAGGAGACCCGCGACTGAGCGGAGCGAAGGAGCATAGTTAGGGGCTCCGACCAAGCGAGTGTAGCGGCGAAGAGGACCCACCGCCTCGACCCGAACCGAGATCTCTCGGACCAACAAGCTGGCAGCCGAGCTCAGAACTTGAAGATTTTGCCGAGCGCTTTGCTGATTTTTTTGCCGAAGTCGTTCGACCAGTCGCGCTGGTTCTGCCAGTCGCCCGGGTTCTGGTCGTCGCCCATGTCGGGGCCGTGCTCGGGGCACGGGATAGTCGGGAGCGGAAGCTCGGGCTTGTAGTACTCGTTGCGCGATACCGGGCACCACTCAGTCGCGAGATAGCCGGTCGTCGGATCGATGATGCGCTCCACCATTCCCACTGGCGGATTCCAGGCGTTCGGTGATGCATACTCGCGCCAGCCGTTCTGGTAGAACTGGACCCACGCTGGTGCGGCGAGTCTCCCGCCTGAGGCGTCACCGCTGATTGGAGCAGGATTGTCGAATCCAAACCAGAACGCCGCGACGATCGTCGGCGTGTAGCCGACGAACCAGACGTCCGTGCCACTGTTCGTGGTTCCCGTCTTGCCGGCGACGAGGCCTTTCACGCCGTAATCACGCACGACTTTGCCGGTTCCGTAATCGACGACTGATTGCAGCATCGATGTGACCTGATAGGCATCGCGGGGATCCATCACCTGAACAGGATTCAGGGGGGCCTCCTGAGAAATCCAAATGGGAACATCGTCAGAGGTGGAAATGCTTCGCACCAACCGCGTCTTGACCTTGTGACCACCGTTCGCAAACGGCGCGTACGCGGTGACGAGCTCGAGGGGCGTCAGCGACATCGAGCCGAGCGCCATCGACGGAACGTTGGGAAGCGGGCTGACGATTCCGTTTTTCTTCGCGGTCTCGATGATGCGCGGAATTCCGATCGCCTGACTGACCCGCACCGTTGCAGCATTGGCTGATTTGATCAGCGCCTTACGGAAAGTGATCCGACCGAAGTATTCGTCACCGTAGTTTGACGGCGACCAGACTTCCCGTCCCTGAATCACGTCGATGGGATCGTCATCCACTTCCGACGACGGCGTGTAGCCCGCCGCCATCGCCGCGGCGTAGACGAACGGCTTGAACGCGGAGCCAGGCTGGCGGTGCGCGAGGAGAGCGCGGTTGAAGTTACCGCGCTCGTACTGTCGTCCCCCGGTCAGCGCGCGGATGTCTCCGTTGCGCGGATCGATTCCCACCATCGCGCCCTGTATGAGAGCACGACGGCCCGTTTCCGACTGGATTGCGGCAGCCTGGCTCCGAACCGCGCGATCGGCGGCGATCTGAGCGTTGCGATCCAGCGTCGTTCGAATGGTGAGATCGATGACGTCGGCGCTGCCACTCTGGATGATCGAATCGACGACCGCGCGTACGGCGTCGAGGGCGTACGAATCATTCGGATCCTTTGGACGCCACTCATCACGCGCGATGCGGAGTGGCTGGGCCTGGAGTCCCGGAAGCCTGTTCGCCGAGACGTATCCCTCCCTCACCATGAGACTCAGCACGAGATTGCGGCGGGCGAGGGCGCGATCCGGGTGTCGGCGCGGCGTGTACGCCGACGGGGCTTTCGGAAGTGCGGCCAGCATCGCTGCCTGCTGGAGGTTGAGTTGACTGACGCTGCGACCAAAAAGATCCCGACTCGCCGCCTCTACACCGTACACGCCATTCCCCAGATAGATGACGTTGAAGTAGAGCTCGAGAATCTGCTGCTTGGTGAGAGAGCTCTCGATCAGGCGCGACAGCCGCAGCTCCGCGAGTTTCTGACGGAGTGATCGTGCCGGGTACTTTCGGACGGCGAAGGTGTTGCGCGCCACCTGCATCGTGATGGTGCTGAATCCTTCGCGCGTGCGACCGGCTTTCAGGTTGGTGACGAGAGCCCGGGCGAATCCACGCCAATCCAGTCCGCCGTGCTGGTAGAATCGCCGGTCTTCGGTCGCGATGAAGGCTTGCTGAACGAATTCGGGAACGGAGCTCAGCGGAACGTTGACGCGCCGGACGAGCTCCAGCCGCCCCATGACGCGGTTGTAACGGTCGAGGATGCGGCCGCCCTGGTCAGGCTGGAAATTCTGGATGGCGCGAGGAGACGGGCAGCCGTCGAAGCCGCACGTCACCAGCCACACATCGGTGAAATAGACCGTTAGAATAGATATTGCGAAGAGGCCGAGCAGGATCGCGCGTCGCCTCGCCTTGATCTCCAACCACAGTCGGGAAAAATGTATCGTTCTGTCCTCTTGTCGTTCGTTATCGTCGCCACCGCTTGCAAGGTCGGTGCGAACTCAGCTTCCGCCGCGAACACCACTAACGCTACGGGCACCGTGGCGGGCACGCCGGCCCAAAGCGCCAATACATCAGACACCTCGGGCGCCGCCGCGGGTCCAATATCCACTACGGAAACTGCTGCGCCGGGTTCCGCTGCCAATACGGCCCGTGTAAACACCGCGACAGGTTCCACCGCCACGCAATCGGGCGCGCCAAATCAAAATCGCGTTCCCAACGAGATGGGACGAATAATGGTGCTGGAATATCACCTGATCACCGATCACAATGGCGATTATGCGCGTGAGCGAGGTCAGTTCCGGAAGGATCTGGAGCTCCTCTACAGTCGCGGCTACCGGCCGGTGAACATGTCGGATGTGCTCGACAAGAAGCTGGATCTTCCGCGTGGACTGTCGCCCGTCGTCTTTGTTTTTGACGACGCGTCGCCCGAACAGTTCCGCTACATCGAAAACAATGGCAAGCTCGACATAGATCCGACCAGCGGAATCGGAATCTGGCTCGATTTCAAAAAGACCCATCCCGACTGGAATAACAAGGCAGTGTTCTGTCTGCTCTCAGGCGCCTCGGCCGGACACAACTTCTTCGGCGATCGCGGAATCCAGGGGCAGAAATCGAACTGGAGATTCCGGAAGGTGAAATGGCTCGCCGACAACGGGTTCGAGCTGTGCGATCACACACTCTGGCATGCCCAGCTGAACAAATATCCCGACGCGTTCGTTCAGGAGCAGATCGCGCGCAATGCGCTGGCGATCGATTCAGCAGTGCCTGGATACAAGATCAGATCGATGGCGCTGCCGCAGGGATTGTGGCCGAAGAATCGCGCGCTGGCAAGCAAAGGCTCGTGGACGAATCCCAAGACGGGCAAGACCGTGAGTTACAGCTGGCCCGTGGTGTTCGAGGTCGCTGGTGGACCGATGCGGAGCCCGTACGATCCGGCGTTCGACCCCGGCAAGACTCCGCGCATCCAGGTGATCGGGAACGCGATCGGAGGCATGATCGACAAGCTCGAGAAATCGGGCAACATGTACATCTCCGACGGCAACCCATCCGTCGTCGCGAAGCCTGCGCCTAGTACGACTACGGCGGCTGCGAAGCACTAGGTCGCAGTTTAGAGATCTTCGCCGGTCAGTCGGGCGAGGGTATCCTCTTCGGCAGCTAGCTCGCTTACACGCATCGAGCCTCGCGCGCAAACAACAACGGCGCGCGCGAGTCTCTTGCTACGCGAGGCGCTGCCTACGAGGACACCCTCACCCTCCTTCCCACTGAGTTCGTAACTGCACGCGGCGCTTCGCGCCGCGGGCGCGCTGTAGTACCGCAGCATGCTCGCGCACCGAGGTCGTGGAGCGTCAGAGATTACGTGTTGCCGCTGTCGGTCTCGGACGGGCGCGGCTCCGCCGCGTCCGCGCGCTTAGGCGCGCGGAGATTCGGTGCGGGCTGAGCGTGAGCAGCGCACGAAACTAAGTGCGTGCGCGTGTCAGAGATCTCGAGCAGGGAGGGGCTGAGTGTCCTCGCAGGGCGCTCCGCAGCCCAGGCGCCGAGCGAAGCCGGCAGCCGTACGCGGCGAAGCCGCGTGGGCGAGGACGAGCGACCGAAGAGGATACTCAGCCCCGACCGCGCGCGAAGATCTACAAGACAAGCAAGCTCAAAACTTCCAACCTTTGAGCGTCTTGATCGCCTTCTCCAGCGCGGCGCGCTGATCGGGGTGCTGCGCGGTCGCCAGCAATTCTTCGTAGGTGTCGATGGCTAAATCGACGGCCTGGTAATCGTGCTCGGCTCCGGCCAGACTAGCCGCGTTGTCCGCAAGATTGGCCTTCGCGAGCTGGTCCTCCGGGAAGCGCGACGACACCTGCTGCCAGCGCGCGACGCGCTCCCTCGGATTCGATTCGGCGAGCGCCCACAAGTGCCAGCCGGCCCTGTTGTCGGGATCGGATGCGATCGCGCGGGATGCGAGATCGCCCACTGCTTCGGGGCCAGCTCCGATCAGCCAGTAGTGATTCGCCAGCGCGACCAGGGCCTTCGCGTCATCGGGGCGGTCCGCAACGGCGCGCTCGAGAGCGGGTAGAGGATCAACCAGCTCTTCGCTCGCGTGGGATCCGTGTGGCTCAGTCATTGGCGTGAAGAGGGAAGCGGGGTCGTCATTCGTGTCAAATCTAGCGGGAGATGGTGGGCGGGAAAAAAGAAGCGGAAGCTGTTGCAGTCCGGGCGGGCAGCCTGTCCGTTGTATTCGAGACGTTATCTGCATCCCGTATCCCGCGTCCCGCTTCCCGCTCCCCTCTTCCCTCTTCCCGTACAGAGCCGTACCATTCAACTTGTTGCTGGACAATTCCGGCGGTCGATAGTACCATTCAAGAACCAGCGCAGCCTAGTAGCGCGCTATTCCATACAGAATAGGGTTCCGGTACTCGCGTGAGTTCTAACCGCGGTGCGCGTGAGCCTACCAAGCAGCACTTTTCTTCTCAGCCACACCACAACTGCATGAGCGAACGCCGACGTCCTTTTCGTCGCGGCCGGAGGCCCCGTACGTCCGGCCATCAATCACAAACTCCACTCTCCGAATCCTACAGTGATGTAGATCCGTACCTGGAGCCCATGGACCCTTCAACACCCACCCCAGACGCCGCGCAGATACCTGACGCGCGCGACAATATGACATCACCAGCTATTCCTTCTCCCACTCCACCAAGCCCCGCTGTTCCCCCCGCGGCGGCGAATTCCGATTCTAATTCACCTACCGATGCTTCGCCCAACGGATCGAGCGACACCGGTGTTCCTCCCCAGTCACAACAGCAGGCACCCTACAATGCGGGCGGCCAACAGCGCGAGGGCGGTCAGCAGCGCGAAGGCGGTCAGCAACGCGATGGCAATCAGCAGCAGCGCCATCCCGGCGAGCGCGACAACCGTCACAACGGACGACGCGGGCGCAATCAGCGCGGACGCGGCAGACAACGCCAGCAGAACGGACCACGAGGAGGAGGAGGAGGAGGAGGCGGCGGCGGGGCAGGAGCAGAGCAGGCATCGCGCGCACCAGTCGCGCCGGTAGTTCCAGACGGGGAGACCACGGGATGGTTTGATCCGCAGCGCGAAGGCGGCTTCATTCGCCGCGCCGCCAACAGCTACCTCGCCGAGCCTGGCGACGCGTACGTGCCGACACAGGTAATGCGGCAGTACAT
>JBGQIT010000192.1:0-5979 GCA_041498575.1 Gemmatimonadaceae bacterium | reverse complement strand
GCATCGAGTCGCGCGGCGCGAAACCAAAAGCGGTGTCGAGCGGAAAAATCCCGGCTGGAGCTTTCCCATCCCCTTCGTGCTTGTGCGGACCTTCGGTGGAGACGTCATCGAAGGCGACGCCCCACGCGAGGCCGGTGCGGCCTACCACGAGCGGAATCGGCGCCTCGAGGCGGGTCCAGGTAGATGTTGGCGTCGTGCGCTCGAATCGCGTCAGCGTGCCGACGGTGGATGTCCAGTCGGGCGTGATCGCCACGATGAGCTGTTGCGACGCGTCGACGTCAGCGCGCGGCACCGGCAATCCCGCCTGACAGGCGAACAACAACAACGCCAAAAGGGAGGGTGCTTGCGTCGATGCGTGGCATCTGATCATGTGGCGATTCCGGATTGGACAGTGTCGGCTGGATCGTGCTACAATAACCGCATGCCAAATGTGCACTCACCCGAGGTAGCGTCTTACATCCTGCAGGTCCTCGTCTCGGCTTTTCTCGCGGTGCTGTTTCTTCAGTCTGGCATCGACAAGGTCGTGGATCGGAGGGGAAATCGCGAGTACCTCAATCAGCATTTCGCGCGCAGTCCGTTGGCTGGCACCGTCGGGCCGATGTTCGTTGTCGTCACAATCCTCGAGGTTTCTGCTGGGGCGCTGAGCGGCGTCGGGTGCGCGCTGCTGCTCCTGACCCACGATTCTACGGTGGCGTACCTCGGCGCGGTGATCGGCGGCATCAACATCATCGCGCTGTTTTTCGGCCAGCGTGTTGCGAAGGATTACGCCGGTGCGGCAGCGCTTGTTCCTTACTTCCTGTTGGCGCTTACTGCGATATACTTGCTCGCGGAACACTGAGTGCGGATCGATGGAAGGAACCGGATCCGAACTGAAAAGAACGGGATCCGAAATCTCGAAACTCAACTGAACGGGATCCGAGATCTGACGACTGAACTGAATGGCATCCGAGAACTGACAACTGAACTGAACGGGATCCGAGATCTCAGAAGCGTAGATGTCAGGCTTTAGTAAAAGCGCTTGCGACGCATCCGAATGGCGTTATGGCGCTGGCGGTCGGTTGTAGGCCGTGCGCGCACGTACGGTCGGAGCGCAGTGACTATCAACAGAGATCCATGCCTCCGACATCTCGGATCCCATTCAGTTCAGTTGTCAGATCTCGGATCCCGTTCAGTTAGCAGTTCGCAATGCTGATCGCGCCAGAGGTATCAGTCCTACCGCATCTCTCTGATCATCACCCCTCTCGCCGCCAGCTCGCGAATGTATTTCTCGGCGGGAACCGCTTCATCGGGTGTGAAGACTCCGGCCTTTCCGATCTCGCCGCGCGCCTGCATCTGCCCCGTAATCGAGAGTGAGTAACCCGTCGAGCGCTCCATCGCGCTGATTCCGTTCTCTTCGTCGTAGTAGTCCACCATCTCCCACCCGATCCGCTTCGGTTTTCCGTCCTTGGTGCCCTCAGCGTAGACGCGCAGCGCGACGAGATCGTGTGCGTTCGGCTTGGTGAGACGCGGACCCATCGCGGCCACCACGAGATCGCGCGGAACGACTTTCACGCCCTTTACATCGACCGGGTTCAGATCGAGTAGACCGAGCTCTCGAATCGCTTCCATGATGCGCGCGTGACCCGGATAGCGCAGCGTCTTGTACTCCATCGTCGGAATCTTTCCTTCGTAGCGGAACGCCATGGTCGAAAGGCCGCCCGCAGTGTGGAAGCCTTCGAGCTCGCCCAACGATCCGCCGAAGTTGACGGCCTCGATCTCCGACAGCGCCTTTACTTGTGTACGCTTCCCTTTGCGGAGGACCCAGGAGAGCGTGGTGTAGTAGTCGAGCACTCCCTCGAGCGAATAGACGATCTGATAGTTGAGAGGCGGCTCCGGCCGCTGCGGCAGTCCGCCGACAAAAATGCGAATGGTCTCGACCGCGTCGAGCTGCCGTATCGCGTACTCGGCCAGGATGTTGACCATTCCCGGTGCGAGGCCGCAGTCGGGGATGATGGTGATCCCCTTTTTCTTCGCGGCCGCGTCCAGTGTCTTCTGCTTGAACACGATCTCGGTATTTCCACCCAGATCCGAGAAGTGCACGCCCGCCTCGACCGCAAGCGCGGCGAGATCGAAGTTGAAGTAGTACGGGATCGCGCTCATCGCCGCGTCGGACTGACGCATCAACGCGAGCACCGCTTCCTTGTCGCGCACATCCAACGGTGTAAAGATCAGCCTCTCGCCGGAATAGGGCGCGAGGAATTGCGCGAGATGGCCGGTGTGATGATCGGCCAGGCGAACTTCCGTTACTTCAGGATTCTGCAGCAAATCATACGCGCACGCGGAGCCCTGCAGCCCCGCGCCAAGCACTAGCATTCGCATTACGTGTGGATTCTCCGGAAATTCTTTGAGCTGGACTCGCTCTGGCAATTTACGGGCGTGACGTGATTCCCGTCACCCCGAGTGATCGATTTGCAGTATCGTCACGTGATTAGGTTCCTATCAGTGGAATTGTTGAGTGACAAATGAGCCGGAAACTAGAAGAACCAATGACACCACAGACTGACGGCGCGAGCTGGCGGGATCACCTAATTGAAACGCCAGCGCAGATAAAAGCCCTGCTCGAGAACACGCATCGCATCGCCGTGCTCGGAATCAAGCCTGATCCGGACCAGCCGGCGTACTACGTTCCCGACCACGCGGCGCACGTTGGATACGAGATCGTGCCCGTTCCGGTTTACTACCCGGATCTCACTGAGATGATGGGCAAGAAAGTTTACCGGAAAATCGCCGACATTCCGGGGGATGTCGACATGGTCAACGTGTTCCGGCGTCCCAAGGACATCCCGCCGCACGTCGACGACATCATCGCCAAGAAACCGAAGTCGGTCTGGTTTCAGCTCGGGATCCGGAACGATGACGTTGCAGAGAAGCTCGCACGCGCGGGGATCGATGTTGTTCAGGACCATTGTCTTCTTGTGGAGCTACGGCGCATCGGGCGATAGTTGCTGCGAACTGCGGGCCAACTACAATTACGGATCGCAGACTAACTGCGGATTGGGAGACTAACTGCGGATCGAGGACGTAATGCGGATTGAGGACTCACAACGAACTGCGAGTTTTCTGTTGTCCGCAGTTCGTAATTAGTGTCCCAATCCGCAGTTAGTCTGCGATCCGCAATTGCTGTTGGCTCGCAGTCCTCAGTCGTTAGTTCGCAGTTCGCAGCTACCAGGTAACCGTGAATACGACTGGCTCTATGGCGATCCCATTTGGATCGGGACTCTGTTTCGGCGCAAGAGCGACGATGTACCGGCCTCCGGCAGTCGCAGCGAGCGCGACTCCGGCACCCACGACACGCTGCGCCCCTGTGCTGCCCACTCCGGGTGGCTCCACGATCGTGATCACTCCGCGGATGGTCTGGATCGTGAAAGTTTGATTCCCCCGCTGGATCTGAATCGGCGGCGACTGATACAAGTCGATCGCCAGCGACCGGTCCAGAGTCGGACCGCCTGTAAACTTTACTTCGGCGAGCTTCGCGCTCGACGGCAGCGTCCCGTGCAGCGCACCCGTCACCGGGTCGAGAGCCGACCAGGTCTGACTCGGTTCGTTGTCGATGGCGCGGGCGGGGCTGTTGCCGAGCGCGAGCGTGGAGCCGTCGGTCGTCCAGCGGACGCGCCAGCCGCGGGCGACCGGGAACAGCTTCGGGACGGCGCTGTCGGCCGCTGCCTGCGCACGCGGATCATCCGGAATGTGGATGACGCCCGGCTGCGCTACGGCTCGGGCTAGTGACATCCCGCTGGCGGGGAACGAGCCCGCGCGGAGCGTCGCTGTATCGATCGAGGTGCGGCGCGAAACGTCCGTGAGCAGATCGGTTCCCGTTCCGGCACCGCCGACAATCGTGTACGCGCGTCCGAACCCGATCCACTTCCAGTCGGGCGAAGGGGCGACGTCCCACACACTGTCAATTTGTGTCTGGAATCCGCGGGCTTCGTCACCGAAGAAAAACCCATTCGGGACCGGCTCGTTTTCCACGCCGCCGGGATCAGCCACCACCAGAACGGCCTTCCTGTCCGGTGAGAACGCCCACAACACCCGCTCGGCCATTCCGTGGGTGCCGCGGTTCACCGGCGTCACTGTCACGACTGGCGCGAGATGCGTGGTGTCAGCGGTCGTTTCTTTTTTTGAGGAATCGGCGACGCAGCCCGCGAGGAGAAGCGGGAAGAGGGAAGCGGGAAGTGGGAAGTGGGGCCGGCGAAAGCGGAGGAAATTGATCATCGGCGGGAGTGGCGAACGTGGACGAGAGCGCCAGTGTTACGACAGCGCCAGAGTGAGTTAAAAAGCTAAACGGGTTTTACCCCTCCCGCTTCCCGCTTCCCTCTTCCCGCCTTCAGACGCAGACCAGATTACGTCCGCCGGCCTTGGCACGGTAGAGTGCGCGGTCCGCGCAGTCGAGCAGATCTTCCGCAGTCTCGACCTTGGGCTCGGGAAAATCGGCGACCCCGATGCTGACGGTAAGGCGGAGCGGGTCGCCCTTACCGATGTCGAACTCGTGTGCCTGGATCTTGTCGCGGAGTCTCTCCGCAAAGGCGATCGCACCGGCTTCGCCTGTCTCGGGCACGGCTATCACGAACTCGTCGCCGCCGTAACGGGCGACGGAATCGACGCTACGCGCCGTGCGGGCAAGCAGGAGCGCGACTTCCACCAGCACCTGGTCGCCGGCAAGATGACCGAAGGTGTCGTTCACATCCTTGAACTCGTCGACGTCGATCATCAGAATGCTGAGCGGCGCGTTGTAGCGGCGTGTGCGCTCCACTTCCGTCCCGAGCTGCGCGAGCAGCGCCCGACGATTGAGCAGCTGCGTGAGCGGATCGGTGCGCGCCAGCGCCTCGAGGCGGAGATTGTCGGCCTGCGTGACCTCCACCATGTGGGCGCGGCGCATGGCATTCATGGCGCTCTTGACCACGGTCTCCGCGAAGTCGACATCGGCTTCGTTCAGCGATGCCTTCTCAGCCGTGCGCCGGAGGAGGAACACGCCGGTGCGATCCAGATCGAGCCGGAAGGGCAGCGCGATGATCGACCGCACGGAGATCACACTGCCGTCCTTCTCCCACGCTTCGCGTAGCTCCCTGTAAGCGTCGGAGTGCCAGATGTCCGGGATCAGAACTGGTTGCTCGCTCGCGAGCGCGGCTTCGATCTCCGGATACTTGTCGAGCTCGACCTGGAGATTCTCGAGTTGGGGATCTTCGTGCGCCGACGCGACGGTTCCCATCTGATCGCCGCTCTTTGCGAATATCACCGACGAGTGGCTGAGATTGAGAGCGCGCGCGAGACGGCGCGCCAGCATGTGGAACAGCTCGCCCATGGACAGCGAGCCCATCACATCGTGGAGGATGTCCACCAGCGCACCGCGGGCCGCAGCTTCATCGAGCAGGCGTTGTACCTCGGCCTCTGCTTTACGCAGCGCCGAGCGCAGCTTCTCGATTTCCTCGAGCTGGTGTGCCAGGTCGGAACGCTTGGTTCTCATTCGTCGGTGAGGGCCTCGACCTGCTCGGTCTCTGTACCTGGAACCCCGTTTTCCGTCCCTTCGCCCTCTTCTTCCGGGACGACTCGGGCAACGGCAGTCACGAGATCTCCTTCATCGAGGTTGACGAGTTTCACCCCCTGCGCGATACGCCCCGTTACTCTCACCTGAGAGACAGAACTACGGATGATCACACCATGTTTTGTGATGATCATTATCTCATCCGCCGGCAGAACTTCCATCAGGGCAACGACATCGCCCGTTTTCTCGGTTCTGTTGACGGTGATGATTCCCTTTCCACCGCGCTTCTGCACCCTGTAATCAGCGATGTTCGAGCATTTCCCGAGGCCGCGTTCGGTGACGACGAGCAGCGTCGCGTCGCGCTTGACGACGACCATGCCAATTACCGAGTCGCCTTCTCTGAGCTCCACGCCTTTGACGCCCGTGGTGTCGCGCCCCATCTCGCGCACGTCCTGCTCGTG
>JBGQIT010000191.1:0-6000 GCA_041498575.1 Gemmatimonadaceae bacterium | reverse complement strand
GCGAATGGAGGATGACGAAGCCGATTCCGATGAGACCGGTGACTCCCATGACGACTTTCTTGCCGACCATGGAGGCGTAGAAGCCGCGAAGACTGCCCATCGGCGTACTACAGCTTTACCGCGCCCATCGGCTCGCGGACGACGTCCGCGCTCTTCGCCAGGGCATCGCGCTCCTCTCGAGTGAGCTCCACTTCGATGATCTTCTCCAGGCCGTTCCGACCAAGCTTGCACGGAACGCCCAGGAAGAGGCCAGACATCCCGTACTCGCCTTCGAGCCAGGCGGCGCAGGGAAGAATGCGCTTCTGATCGAAAACGATCGACTCGCACATCTGGACCGCGGCCGCTGACGGAGCGTAGTAGGCGGAGCCGGTCTTGAGATGCTTCACGATCTCCGCTCCGCCCCCGCGCGTGCGCTCAACGATCGCATTGAGCTTTGCCTGCGGCATAAGCTGCGTGATCGGGATTCCACTCACCGATGTGTAGGAGATCAGCGGGACCATGGTGTCGCCGTGTCCGCCCAGAACCATCGCCTGGATGTCCCGCACGGAGACGTCCAGCGCCTCGGCAATAAAAGCGCGATAGCGCGCGGTGTCGAGGACGCCAGCCATTCCGACGACTCTCGCGCGCGGAAATCCAGTGACCTTCATGGCGACGTACGCCATCACGTCGAGCGGATTGGACACCACGATCAGGATCGCGTTCGGAGAAGTCGTCCTGATCTGTTCGGAGACCTGCTTGACGATTCCGGCATTGGTGTTGAGCAGATCGTCGCGCGACATGCCTGGCTTCCGGGCAATGCCGGCAGTGATGACTATGATCTCGGAGTCATGCGTCTCGTCGTATCCATTTGTGCCGACGACGCGAGAGTCGAAGCCTTCAATTGGAGCCGATTGCCACTGGTCTAACGCTTTGCCCTGCGGGATTCCTTCCATCACGTCGACCATCACGACGGTGCGGGCGAGCTCTTTTTCGGCTATGCGCTGCGCGGTGGTCGCACCGACGTTGCCAGCACCGACCACCGTAATCTTGTTGACCATTATTGTTTCGGAGTGTGGAGATTCAGTGCGCGAAAGCTATCCGGGCGGCGCACTGTGAGCAATCGTCGACAAGCGAGTCGAACACGCTTGTCGACGCAGACTCTTGCTCAGCCTCCGACTTGCGACAGCGCGCGGAGACCACCGACACTCATCTGCAGCAAATGGTGCTCTTTGGGCTTCGACGCGAGTGCGCTCCGGAAAAACGGTTCGAGCGGCAATCCTTCGCGAAGCGGCGTCCGGAGATCTGTCTCCTCGTCGCCGAAGAGACAGGTGCGAAGGCGGCCGTCCGCCGTGAGCCTCACCCGGTTGCAGGTGCCGCAGTAAGTATGCGACATGGGCGTGATAACGCCGACGGTGCCCATGGCACCGTGAAAGCGGAAGTAGCGCGCTGGGCCGTTCCCTCTTGCTGGACCAATCGCCGGCGCAATGGGCGCCTCTGCCGCGAGCCGATGAAGAATCTCATCGCTCGACACCACATGATCCCAGGTGAGCTCGCGCATTTCGCCAACGGGCATTAGCTCGATGAACCGCACATGCCAATCGTGCTCGAAAGTGAGCCGCGCAAAATCGCTCACCTCATCGTCGTTTATTCCGCGCATGACGACGACGTTGATCTTGATCGGCGACAACCCGGCGGCTTCAGCGGAAGTCGCGGCGGCAATGGGATCGAAGTCGATGTTTCTCCTCGAGATTGCCCTGATTCGATCGGGTCGAAGCGAATCGGCGCTCATGTTGACGCGATCGAGGCCGGCCCGGGCAAAAGTCTCGGCAAGGGCCGGCAGCCGAACGCCGTTGGTCGAGAGCGAAATGTCCTCGATCCCGGGTATCGCCCGCAGCATTCCGATAAGCAGCTCGAGATCCGGACGTAACGTCGGCTCGCCCCCCGTGACGCGAAGCCGCCGCAAGCCGAGCGGAGCAAGCTGGCTCACTACCTCCGCGATTTCTTCGTAGGAGAGAATGTCGGATTTGGGCAGCCACTCCAATCCTGACAAGGGCATGCAGTAGAGACAGCGGAAGTTGCAGCGGTCCGTGACGGAGATGCGGAGATACTCGATGCTCCGGCCGAAGCCGTCGCGCAGCGTGATACTCACGGCGCGGTTACTCCGCTCACGTTCGTGGGGTCCACCCACTCGCGCGTTCCATCGATGTAGTGCTCCATCTTCCAAATGGGGACGCGCTTCTTGATCTCTTCGATCACGTAGCGGGTGCAATCGAATGCCGGCGCGCGATGCGCGTGCGCGGCGGCGATCGCCACGCTGGTCTCTCCGAGAGAAAGCACCCCTATTCGATGCTCGACAATCAGCGACGTGACACCAAAGCGGTCTGCGGCCTCGGCGACGATCTGCTCGAGCTCGGCTTCGGCCATTGAGGTGTAAGCGGAGTAATCGATGGCACTTACAGCGCGGCCGTGGCTCGTGTCGCGCACCGTTCCCGCAAAAAGCGAGATCGCTCCGTACCCGGTGGATGCGATGCTGGCGATGAGAGCGGCCGGATCGATCGCGCGAGTGACGAGCGCTACGCGTATCATCGGCTCACCCGCCAGCCACGGGAGGGATCAGCGCGATTTCGTCCCATGACTGAACGAGCTGATCCGGCGAGGCAAACTTTCGGTTTACAGCGACGCGCGGCGCATCCGGAAGGATTGAAGCGCCTGGGAGCAGACGCAGGTGGTCGAGGAGATCCGCGACCGTGCTGCCGGATTTGAGAGGGAGTTGTAGAGTGGGGCTGCCAAAGCTCTCGGCATATGAAGCGAACAGCTGCACCGTCACGGTGGACACCTGCGCCCTCCCTCGGATCGAGCTAAGTCCTTATGCTTCCGACATCTGCGACATGTCCACGCCAGCGACGAGGGCTCGCAGTTCCTTTGACGGTTTGAACACGGGGACAGGTCGCGCGGAAACCTCAACCGGAGAACCCGTGCGGGGATTACGCGCCATGCGGGTTTTGCGATTGCGAATCTTGAAGGTGCCGAATCCCCTGACCTCGATGTTTTCCTGGGTCTGGAGTGATTCCTTGATCGCCTCGAGGAAAGCGTCCACGACGCGAGCGCAATCTTTCTTTGAAATCATCGGCCCAGCGGTACGCGAAATCTGGGTCGTGACACGCTCGACGAGGTCGGCTTTAGTCATTGAAAAACTCCGTATGGACGCGCGCCAGAGCGCGTAAGTGCTTTGAAACTATGGCTTTACTAATATGGTGTCAAGGCGATTTTGGCGCTATCTGACTGCCCCCCGGAGGGCACTGAGGAACTCCTGGAACAGGGGCCGGGCGTCGTGCGGGCCGGGCGCGGCCTCCGGATGGTACTGGACTCCGAACACCGGCAGGCTCCTGTGACGAAGCCCTTCGATGGTCCCGTCATTCAGATTGACGTGAGTCACCTCGAGATCGGACGCTCCTTTCACCGAGGTTTCATCTCCTTCGACTGCAAACCCGTGGTTTTGGGAAGTAATCAGTACGCGGCCACTCTCGACGGCCTTCACTGGATGATTTCCACCACGGTGTCCGTAGGGCATCTTCACCGTCGAACCGCCAAAGGTGAGGCCTAACAGCTGGTGTCCCAGGCATATCCCGAAGATCGGAACTCCGTTGGACGTGAGAGTCCGTATGATCTCGGGGGCGTAAGTGACCGCATCAGGGTCACCCGGTCCGTTCGACAGAAAAATTCCGTCGGGCTCCTCGGACAACGCTGCCTCGGCCGGCGTGTCGGCGGGGACTACGGTTACCCGGCAATCGTTCTCGTCGAAGAGTCGCAGGATGTTGCGCTTGATTCCGTAGTCGTAGGCGACGATGTGGTGACGCGACTGAGGATCTCCCCAAGTGTAACTCTCACGCGTGGATACTCGGGACGCGAGATCCAATCCCTCCATCGACGGGCACGCCTCGAGTGCGGCCCTGCTCGCTTCGTCTGGTTCGACGCCCGCGCCGATAACCCCGCGCATCACGCCAACGGACCTCAAGTGCCGAGTGAGACGGCGAGTGTCAACATCTTGAATAATAGGGACTTGAGATGCGGCAAGCCATGTTCCCAAACCCCCTGTCGCTCGCCAGTTCGAGTATGTCTCCGACAGCTCGCGAACCACCACGCCGGCAACTTGGGGTGCATTGGATTCGGGGTCTTCCCCGTTGATGCCGTAGTTGCCGATTTGGGGCGCCGTCATCACAACGATCTGACCGCGATATGACGGATCACTGAAGACCTCCTGATACCCCGTCATGTTGGTCGTGAACACGACCTCGGCTACGGCAGGCAGCAACGCTGTAGCCGGCCCGGCCATCCGCCCACGAAAAAGGGTTCCGTCCTCAAGGAGGAGGAACCCCGGCTCTTTGATTCGAATCTCGGCCGTCAACTTACCGCTTCGGAGTGGTAGCTGGAGGTTTCGCCGTCTTCGTTCCGGCTGGAGCTGTCGTCGGCGCCGCCGGCTCGAGCGGAACCGCGGTGGCTGATGTCGGCGGGGGCGCCACGTTCTGGGGCTGAGTGCTCAAACCCTTCTCGAGGACCGAGCGCGGAGCCGACGTGTGAGTCGACATGATTTGCAGAACGAAGCAAAGGCCAAGGAAAATTCCGCCGCCCCACCAACTGGCCTTGGTAAGAAGATTTCCGGCCTGACGGATTCCGATGAGTGCGTCGGGAGAGGAGCTCGCGCCGCCGAAGCTCGCTGCGAGACCGGTGCCCTTCCCGCTCTGAAGCAGAATGGCCAGCATCAGGACGATGCAATCGATGACGAGCAGTGTGAAGAGAAACGTGTAAAGCATTGATAGAATTAAAGTTCAGTCGAGCCCTTCAATATCAACGGTCGCGGGAATTCAGTCAAGTCTGGCCGATCGGCGTGTCAACGTTCATTAGAAATGTCACCCTGGTTAGGCCAGTAGAAATGTCACCGTGAATAACTCTGCGCGATGACGAGCCACGAAGACGCCTCAACGCTCGCGCCGCCGACAAGAAGCCCGTCGACCTCCGGCGCGCCGAGAAGACCGGCCGCGTTCGTCGCGTTGACACTTCCTCCGTAAAGTATCGGAATCTCGTCGCTCCGGGTTCCGATCATCTCTCGAAGCTCTGAGCGGAGCACCGTATGAATCGCCGAAGCATCGCCGGCCGAGGCCGTGAGACCGGTTCCGATCGCCCAGACCGGTTCATAGGCGAGCATAAAATCCGCCGAGATGAGATTCGGCGTCTGCGATAAACCCTCGCGCAGCTGCCGGGTCACGAGGCGTTCCGTTTCGCCCGCCTCTCTTTGCTGCATGGTTTCCCCAACGCAGAGCATGAAGGCCAGCTTCGCGCGTGATGCCGCGAGGCACTTCTGCGCACACTGCGCATCCGTCTCGCCAAAGACGTGACGCCGCTCCGAGTGTCCGACGAGTACCACCGCTGCACCGGCGTCTTTGGCCATAGGCGCCGAGATCTCACCGGTAAAAGCTCCCTTCTCTGCCCAGTGAATGTTCTGAATCCCGGCGAGAACGTCGGTGCGGGTCGATGCTGCTGATGCGACCGCGATGAGTGAGACCGCGGGAGGAAAGATGATGACCGTGCGGTCATTTCGCGGCGGGTAGCTGGCGAGAAATGCGTCCATGAAAGTCTTCGCCGCAGTCGGACCGTTGTTCATCTTCCAGTTGGCGGCGAGAACTGGGCGCTTCACTAGTCGGCCTCGTCGAGGATTTCCACTCCCGGGAGTTTCTTGCCCTCCAGGAATTCGAGTGAGGCGCCGCCGCCGGTGGAGACGTGACTCATCTTCGCTTCGAGGCCTGCCTCAGTCACGGCTGCCGCCGAGTCCCCCCCCCCAACGATCGTGGTCGCGCCCTTCGCCGTGGCGTTCGCCATTGCCTGCGCGATTGCGCTTGTGCCGGCATCGAATGGTGGCGTCTCGAAGACGCCCATCGGACCGTTCCAGATTATCGTTTTGGCCGCCGCGATCGCGCGCGAGTACGACGCCGCCGATTGCGGGCCGATGTCGAACATGGCCTGGTC
>JBGQIT010000190.1:0-6014 GCA_041498575.1 Gemmatimonadaceae bacterium | reverse complement strand
GTGAGACTCGACCCCAACCGCGTCTTCCCCACCGACGCTCTTCTCGACCACATGCCGATCCTCATACTTGGCATCGCCGACTATATCGAGAACCCCGAGAAAGTGATTCTGTCGGAGGTGCCGATCGTCGCCAAGGCGATGGAGCTGGGCAGCCTTCGGTTCTCGCAGGGATTCGACGAATACGAGCTGCTGAAAGAGTACGAGATCTTTGGCGGAATCCTCTTCTCGTTCCTCTCGCGCGTCGTCGACGGAATCGAGGAGCCGTGCAGCCGGGGCGAGCTCCTGGCATGCGCGCATCGCCTCTATCTGGCCGTAGCGCTCATCGAGCAGGCGACACTGACGCACTACCTGAGCCTCGTCAAGGAACGGTTGAGCGAGCGCGACCAGCGGCTGCGTGGCTTCAATCGCGCCCTCAGCCATGAGCTGAGAAATCTGATCGGGACGATCTCCGGAGCCGCGGAGATTCTGGAAATGGGTACGGTCTCGGAAGAACAGCAGCGGACCATGACATCGATGATTCTTCGCAACAGCGCGAACATGAAGGTGACGCTTGAAAACCTCGTCGAGCTGTCGCGATTGGACGAGGATGCGCGCCAGTCGCGCCACATTGCCCTTCGCAGCGCCGCGGCAGAAGTCGCGCGCCAGCTCCGGGAGTCGGCGCGCGCCCGCGGCGTCGAGATCAGACTTCCGGCGGATTTACCGCCGATCGATGTCAGCGCGGCCGCGTTCGAGCTGTGCCTGTCGAACCTTCTGGCGAACGCGATAAAATACTCCGACCCTGCCAAAGACAAGCGATGGGTCGAGGTTCGCGCTCATGTCGCCGCGCCCAATGATGGCGGCACGTTAGAGACGGTCGTGGAGGTGCGCGACAACGGACTCGGTGTTCCGGAAGAAAAACGCTCCGAACTATTCAAGCGGTTTTTTCGCGCGCACGAGGACAGCAACGTAGGGATCGAGGGAACGGGACTTGGCCTTAGCATCGTACGCGATACGGCCACCTCGCTCGGAGGGAAGGCCTGGGCTGATTTTCGGGCCGATGGGACCTCTTTCTTCTTCACGATGCCGAGCCGCCGGTCCGAGGATGGGGTGGCGGCCACGACCATCGCCGTTCCGGTAGCGCCGGCTACCGGATGGGGCGATCGAAACGCAGAGGATTCGGCACCGCAAAGCTGAAGTGCCACCACTCCTGGTCGTAGTTCACGAATCCCTCGCGCTCCATCGCGGCTTTTAGCAGCTGCCTGTTCGCCGCCGCTTCACCTGACGCGTTCGCCGTGTGAGCCGCTGCCGAAAACGTATCGAATGGGGTGCCCATCTCGAGCTCTCGGCCATTTGCGAGCTCGATCAGTGTGAGATCGATGGCGAGGCCGATGTTGTGCCGCGAGCGGCTCGCGATGTAGCCGTCCGTAAGAAGGTCCGGCCGATTCACACGCTGCGTCCAGTCGACCATCGCCAGCGTCGCTCGCACGGGGCGATACGCGTCGAAGATCTTGATGCCGAGGCCCCGGGGCCGGAGATCGCGTTGCACGCGAGAAAGTGCCACCGCGGCCTCACGCCTCAGATATGCGCGATTGGCGAGGTACCCAGGCAGCGGTGCGCCCGTGAAATTATTGGAAGTGGCGTAGCGAAGGTCCACGACAATGCTGGAATCGATGCGGCTCACTTCCGCCAGCAGGGTGTCGGCCACCGCATCGGGCGCAACGGCGGTTTCCTCTGTGTTGACGGAAGGCGATGGAGGTCGCGCGGCCGCCGGCGGCGATGCCTGGACGCACCCGCACAGGGCGAGTGACGCGATAAGCGAGCGAATGCCGGGATTGAGCATCCACCAAGATATGACCGCCTTGCACGTAAGTCAGCACGCAAGACCGAAGGACCACAGGCGTCTAAAGCCGCCGGAAACCAGAGGCGCATGATAGACGTAATCCTCGATACGCGGCGGACTCAAACCATTAATTTGGAGCCGTTGTCAAATACTCAGACGCGCTTCCTTCGCTCCCGTCGCTCATGAATCTGCTGCGCCGCGTCAACATAACGTTGGTTGTCGTTTGCGCTCGCTCGCTGTTGGGGCAAGTTGATCCCACAGCGAGCCACACCGGGACAAACCGGCCAACGCCGGTAGTGTCGGCGTCCAGGCTGACCGGTTCCATCAAGCTCGATGGAAAGCTCGACGAGCCAGACTGGGCGAGCGCATCGCCCGTAACATCGTTTACCCAGTACGATCCAACCGAAGGCGCGCCCGCGACGGAAAAGACAGAGGTCAGAGTGCTCGTGGGTCCAGATGCCCTCTACATCGGTGCCAGGCTGTTCGAGTCCGATCCCGCGAACATTCGTCGGCGTCTCTCTCGACGCGACGAGCCGGTCGATGGCGACGTCTTCGCGGTCACACTCGATTCAAGGCACGACCATCTCACCGGCTACTATTTTCGCGTCACCGCCGGTGGCGCGATGCGGGACGCGGTCGCCGGGGGACCGAACGGGCTCGATCTTTCCTGGGATGCGGTGTGGGACGCGGCCGTATCCACCGACTCGGCTGGATGGTCAACCGAAATTCGAATTCCCTTTTCCCAGCTCCCCTACAACCGCGGAGATCGGGTCTGGGGAATCCAGTTCGAGCGATACAGGTGGAACAAGCAGGAAGATGATTTTTTTGCGTTCACTCCGAAAAAAGAGGTCGGCGGCGTGGCGCGATATGGACATCTAGTCGGACTGGGGGAGTTGCCGGCTCCGAGCCGCGCGGAGCTGACTCCGTACGTGAGCACCCGTGCGGAGTTCCTCGAGGTGCCCGCCGGAAATCCCTTTCGTGATGGGAAGGATTACTTCGCTTCCACGGGTGTGGACCTCAAGTATCGGCTGACGAGCAGCATGACTGTGAGCGCGACGGTGAATCCGGATTTCGGCCAGGTCGAGGTGGATCCGGCAGTCGTCAATCTCACCGCGTTCGAGACGTTTTTCCCCGAGAAGCGGCCGTTCTTCGTCGAGGGTCAAGAGCTCTTTCGCTTCGGCGACCTCCGCACCTTCAATAGTTACGGGTCGCCGACCTATTTTTTTTCGCGGCGAATCGGACGGCAGCCGCATCGACAGATCGGCGGCTCCGGTATCGTGTTCGTCGACGCCCCTCAGCAAACTACGATCGCAACCGCGGCCAAGCTCACTGGAAAGACGCGGAGCGGCTGGTCCACCGGCATTCTCAACGCCGTGACGACGCCCGAAACGGCAAACTTCACCGACCCGTCGGGGGCGCGCTTGCACGCGGAAGTCGAGCCGCTGTCCAACTATTTCGTGGGGCGGCTCCGCCGCGAAATGCGGCAGGGAAATACGGTCGTCGGGAGCGTGCTGACGGCGGTCAACCGCGATCTTCACGACCCGGCACTGCGCAATCTTCTCCGCTCGAGCGCGTACGTGGGAGGGCTGGACCTCAATCATTCGTGGAAGAATCGAGACTGGGCGTTCGACGCCTCGCTGGCCGCTAGTCAGGTGCAAGGTCTCTCGAGCGTCATCGCCGCGACACAGCAATCGAGCGCGCGTTACTTCCAGCGCCCGGATGCCAGGAGCTTTCACTTCGATCCGAACCGGACAAGCCTGTCAGGTTACGCCGGTCAGGCGGCCCTCATAAAGAGTGGTGGTCTTCACTGGGGAGGAAACCTCGCCTACCAGTTCACGACTCCGGGACTGGAGGTCAACGACCTCGGATTTCAGTCACAAGCCGATCGACGCGCGGTATCCACGGATCTTTTCTATCAGGAGAACAAGCCAGGCCGGTTCCTCCGCAACTGGATCGTTGTTGGATTCACCAATCAGGCGTGGAACTACGACGGTGACATCACCTTCAACAACTACGCCGGCTTCGTGCAGGGAACATTCAACAATTTTGCCGGCCTGTTCATGCGCGCGGACTACAGCGGAGAGGGCTTTGACGATCGGCTGACACGTGGAGGTCCCGTCGCCCGCCAGCCCCGATCGATCGCCACCGACATCAATTACTTCACCGACCGGCGGAAAGTGTATTCAGCGTCCATCGACTGGTACAGGAGTGCTGACGTGGAGGGCCAGCTGGCGCAGAGCTACAGTCTCCAGCTGGCGGTACAGCCCAAGCCTGGCGTGAGATTCAGCTTCGAGCCGAACTTGCAGAAGGCGCATTCGCTGGCTCAGTACGTAACCACCTCCAGCGATCCCCTCGCCACCCGCACGTACGACCATCGTTATGTGTTTGCGACAATCCACCAGACGACACTCGCGCTGGTGACTCGCGCCGACTGGACATTCACTCCCAAAGCATCTCTCCAGCTATACCTGCAGCCACTGATCTCGGCCGGAGACTTTACGAGCTTCAAGGAGCTCAGGACACCGCGGACCTTCGATTTCGACGTCTACGGTCGCGATGTGGGTACGATCAGCAAGACCGGTGGTGTCTACACCATCGACCCCGATGCGAATGGGGCGACCGCCAACTCGATTCAGGTGCCGGATCCGAATTTCAATTTCCGGTCACTGCGTGGGAACGGAGTCTTTCGCTGGGAGTATCGCCCGGGTTCGGCGCTCTTTTTTGTGTGGCAGCAGCAGCGCGTCGGCAGCGAACCTTTCGGGGACTTCGATTTCAGTCGAGATTTTCGCGGCCTTGTCCGGCAGCATCCGGACAACGTCTTCACGATCAAGGCAACGTACTACCTCGCGTACTAGAGTGGCCGGCGGGGGATTCCGCACTCCGTGCCAGCCGGAGCATATTGGCGCATGACGAGCTCCGACGCGATCAGCCCTTCTTCGGTCGCTCACGCGGCTCCGCGTGGCCACCGCGCCGCTGTCCTCGCCAGCTTCCTCGGCTGGACACTCGATGCGTTCGACTTCTTCCTGGTCGTTTTCGCACTCACCGCGATCGCCAAGGAATTTCACAAGACAGATGCCCAACTGGCGCTCACGATCACGGTGACGTTGGCGTTCAGGCCGATCGGCGCCTTCATCTTCGGGCTCATGGCCGACCGGTACGGCCGCAAGCTCCCACTCATGATCGACCTCGTGTTCTTTTCGATCGTCGAAGTGCTGTCGGGACTCGCGCCCACGTACACCACGTTCTTCATCCTGCGCGCGCTGTTTGGAATCGGAATGGGTGGCGAATGGGGGGTCGGCGCATCACTGGCAATGGAGAAAGCCCCCGCGGGCCGTCGCGGAGTACTGTCGGGGCTTCTCCAGGAAGGCTACGCCACGGGATACCTGCTTGCCGCGGTCTGCTATTTCTTCGTGTTTCCGCGCTGGGGCTGGCGCCCGATGTTCTTCATCGGCGGCTTGCCGGCGCTGCTCGCGCTCTTCGTCCGTTACCGGGTTGAGGAGTCAGAGGTCTGGCAGCGCACGCGTCACAAGGACTGGAGCAGCCTTGGCCGCGGAATCGCCTCTCACTGGAAGCTCTTTCTTTATCTCACGCTGCTGATGGCCGGGATGAACTTCGTCTCGCACGGAACGCAGGACATGTATCCGACGTTCCTTCAGCGCGACTGGGGCTTCACGCCGCAGAAGCGTGCCGCGCTCACGGCGTTCTCGATGATCGGTGCCATCATTGGCGGCGTCACGTTCGGCTATTTGTCCGACAGGGTCGGTCGGCGTCGATCAATCGTCCTCGCGCTCGTGCTGGCGATCCTCATCATTCCGGTCTGGGCGTTCTCGCCCTCGCTCACCGGTCTCGTCATCGGGGCGTTTGCAATGCAGTTCATGGTGCAAGGGGCGTGGGGAGTCATTCCCGCCCACATCACGGAGCTCTCGCCAGATTCGGTGCGAGGGTTCTTGCCGGGCTTCGCGTATCAGTGCGGCGTGCTGGTCGCGAGCTCCGTTGCGTACCTCGAGGCGCTGCTGGCCACGCAGATGAGCTACGCCAAGTCGATGGCGATGGTCGCGGTTACCGTATTCTCGGCTGCGGCAGTGATCGCGTGGCTGGGTCGCGAGCAGCATGCGGTGGAGTTCGGCCGCGTCGCGGAGAGCGAGCCCGATCGCTCGGGACGCCTCGCTCCTTCAGGTTGACTCGATTTCCTTAG
>JBGQIT010000189.1:0-6027 GCA_041498575.1 Gemmatimonadaceae bacterium | reverse complement strand
CATTGGTTCCAACAGGGACTTCGAAGTCGTAGGTCTCGTAGTCGAGATACGGAAAATCCTTGCGCACGTCGTAGTCCACGCCAGACGCGCGAAGCATCGGCCCCGATAGGCCCCAGTTGATTGCTTCGTCCGGCGTCATGACGCCGAGTCCGACGGTACGGCCGACCCAGATCGCGTTCCTGGTCAGTACGCGGTCGATCTCGTCGAGCGTGTGCGGGAAAGTTCGGATGAACTGCCTGAGCCCGTCCATCCAGCCGCTCGGAATATCGGCGGCCATTCCGCCGACGCGCGTCGCCGACGTGGTGAGGCGCGCGCCAACCCACTTCTCGATGAGGCGGTAGATCTCTTCGCGGCGCTGAAATGCCCAGAGAAACGGAGTGAACGCTCCAATATCGATGCAGAACGTGCCGAGCCAGACAAGGTGGGACATGATCCGTGACAGCTCACATGCGATGACGCGCAAAACTTTGCAACGCTCGGTGATCTCGATGCCGAACAGCCGCTCGGCGCCGAGGGCAAAAGCCACGTTGTTGCCGATCGAGTTGAGATAGTCTTCACGATCGGTCCAGCAGATTATCTGGTTGTACTGCCGGTACTCGCCGATTTTCTCGAACCCACAATGGAGATAGCCGATGTGGGGAATGCAACGGACGACCGTCTCTCCGTCGAGCTCGAGCACGAGACGCAAAACGCCGTGGGTGGCGGGGTGTTGCGGACCGATGTTGATGAGCATGTGCTCACCTTCGAGATCCGGCTCGACGCCTGGCGGCGGCTCGAGGGCGACCGCCGTTCCACCATCGTTAGTCACCAGCGGGACGCGCTGCGGCCGTCCCTGCGCGTCGAGACCCGATGTCGAGAGCTCTACTTCGACCGTACGCTTGGACATTTACTCGCCCGTCCTCTCGCCCTTGCTCAGTCTGTCCCGCATGTCCTGCGGGAGGTCCACAAAGGCGTCGGCGATCGTAAGCTCTTCCATCGAGTAGCGATTCTCAGGATTCTGAGCGAGCGCCTGGCGGAGCTGCTCTGACCGGCTGAAGCGTCCTCGAAGCGGGAAATCCTTGCGAAGAGGGAAACCTTCCTTGTACGACTCCCACATGAGGATCCGGCGAAGGTCCGGATGCCCGCGAAAGCGGATCCCGAACATGTCGTAGCACTCGCGCTCGAGCCAGTCCGCACTCTTATAGATGTCCATAACACTCTCGATTTCTAGTGCCGTGCCTTTGGGCAGCTGCGCCTTGATACGAAGGAAGCGTCGATACGGAAGCGACCGCAGATGCCATACAATCTCGATCGGCACTTCCGCGTCTCGATACTCGACAGCTGTCACATCGCTGAGGAAGTCGTACTGCTGCGACTGATCGTCGTGGAGCCAGCGGATGATTTCGTGCGCCGCCGCGGGATCGACATACACGATCGTCTCGCCCCAGATCACCTCGACGCGCTTGACTCCCGCGGGGAACTTGTCCTGAAGCGCTTTCGCCGAGGTGTTCGCCTCTCCGCCGCGGTGCCGAACATTCCGCTGCGTAGCTGGCTGCGCGCCGGACGCGCTCGCTCCGGTCCTCACCACCTCGAATCGGCTCACAGTCCGGACCTGGTCTGGTTTACCGAGTTTCCGAACGGCTCTCCCAGCTCGTCGATGACCGACGGCGGGATATACAGCTGACTGGAAGGATCCGGCTCCATCTCGTCACGGATTCCCTTGTCGGATGCGCGTTCGTTCTTGACCTTTTCCTGGAGCATGCGAATGCCGTAAATGAGACCCTCTGGCCGCGGAGGACAACCCGGGACATAGACATCGACGGGAATGATCGTGTCGATTCCCTGTACCACTGCATAGTTGTCGAACATTCCGCCACTCGATGCGCAGGCGCCCATCGATATGCACCACTTGGGCTGTGGCATCTGCTGCCAGATGCGGCGGATGATCGGAGCGAGCTTGAACGGAACGCGACCCGCGCAAATGAGCACATCGGCCTGGCGCGGCGAGAAGCTCATGCGTTCCATCCCGAAGCGCGCGAGGTCGAAATCGCTGGCCGCCGTCGCCATAAACTCGATCGCGCAGCACGCCGTCCCAAAGGGCATCGGCCACAAGGAGTTGGCCCGCCCCCAGTTGACCAGGAAGTCGAGACGAGTCGCTACCCAGCCTTCCTGTGACTCTGGCGCATAAGAGACAGTGCGCTGTTCTGTCGGAGCGGTCAATCCCATTGCAGTGCTCCCTTTTTCCAGACGTAGACGAAGCCGACCAGCAGGATCAGCATGAACACCAGCATCTCACCAAGCCCGAAAAAGGAAATATTTCCAACGGGACACAAATCGTTCACGAGCGGCACGAAGCAGGAGAGCTGCCTGTAGTAGACCGCCCACGGGATCATGAACACCGTCTCGATGTCGAAGATGATGAACAGGATCGCGACGAGGTAGAAACGCACCGAAAAGCGCTCTCGCGCGTCACCGATGGCCGGAATCCCGGATTCATACGCCTGCTGCTTGACCGGTGTTGGCCGCCCGCGGATCGTCAGCGCCGAGATCCCGATGATCAGGAGCGCGTTGACCAACACGAAACCGAAGAGCATCAGAACCGGGAAATAAGCGCGAGCCATGGCGTCTCAGACTTCGTGAAAAATTTCACTAGTGCGATTTTTTGGAATTTACCGTTGGCAATCTGGTAATTCAACGGCTCTCGTTCGGTGGCGCTGCCAGTGCGAAAATCGTAGATTCACGACGAAAAGCTGCGAATCCCGCTCAACCCACCTTTGCCGGAACTCCGGCTCCCTCACGCAATCACACCATCCATCAATGTCAATTCAGTCGGATCGCTGGATCACCCGTATGGCAAAGGAGCACGGGATGATCGAGCCCTTCGAGAGCAGTCAGGTAAGGTCGGGTGTCATCTCGTACGGAGTGAGCTCGTACGGATACGACATGAGAGTCGCTCCCGAGTTCAAGATTTTCACGAATGTGCTGAGCTCGATCGTGGATCCGAAGAACTTCGATCCCAAGTCTTTCGTCGAATTCGAAGGGGACGTCTGTATCGTTCCGCCCAACTCGTTCGCGCTCGCCCGCTCGGTGGAATACTTCCGCATCCCGCGGAACGTCGTGACGATCACCGTAGGTAAATCCACCTACGCGAGGTGCGGAATCATCACCAACGTCACGCCCTTCGAGCCAGAATGGGAGGGATTTGTGACGCTCGAGATATCGAACACGACGCCCTTGCCGGCCAAGATCTACGCCAACGAGGGCATTGCTCAGGTTCTATTCTTCAAGGGCGAAGAGGAACCAATGGTTTCGTACAAGGATAAGAAGGGCAAGTATCAGGGACAGCAGGGGGTGACACTACCCCGGCTGTAGTCTGGCCCTCAGCTTGCCGAGGCTATCTAGACGGACGAACCGTAATTGGGAGGAAGTCAGGCTGATGCAAAATCGTGATGGCGTACAGAAGGGCCCTCAGGATCATGCCGAGGGGCAGCACGGATCAAAAACTCGCAGCAAGATTCTCGAACAATTGCATTCAGGCAACGGCACCAAGCCGGACACGCCAGAAGCCGCTCCAAACCCGCTGGAGCCCACCAAGAGCATAGCGCACCACAACGCCGCGCATCGCCTATTCGAGGAACGCAAGCAACACGACGAGGCGGAGAAGAACAGCGAGAAGACCCGCCTGCACCGCGAGATCGAGCGCCGACACCTCGATCCCAACCACATCCCAAAGATTTGAGCGTTACGGGCGGGTGCCGATAAGGCCCGCTCGAATGAAATCCCGGTTCATCCGGGTGATCGTGTCGATGCTGATCTCCTTCGGACACGCTTCCTGACATTCGCCGTGTAGCGTGCAGCTTCCAAAGTTCTCGAGATCCATTTGCTCGACCATCTCCAGGGCTCGGCGGTACCGCTCCGGCTGACCCTGGGGCAGAAGACCGAGATGGGTGATCTTCGCCGCGGTGAAAAGCGACGCCGATGCGTTCGGACACGCGGCGACGCACGCACCGCATCCAATGCAGGCCGCCGCGTCCATGGAGCTCTCGACGCTCTCCTTGGGAACGAGAATTGAATTCGCATCCTGGGCGCCGCCAGTGGGCGCAGTGATGAATCCGCCCGCCTGAATGATCCGGTCGAGCGCCGAGCGATCGACCGTCAGATCCTTGATTACCGGAAAGGCCCGGGCTCGCCAGGGCTCGATGTAAATCGTGTCGCCGTCCTTGAAGCTTCGCATGTGAAGCTGGCATGTAGCGGTTCCCTTCATCGGACCATGCGCTATTCCGTTGATCATGAGACTGCACATGCCGCAGATGCCCTCGCGACAATCGTGATCGAACGCGATCGGCACTTGACCTTGCAAAGTGAGCCTCTCGTTGACGACGTCCAGCATCTCCAGGAAGGACATGTCGGAGCTGATATCGCCGGCATCGTAGACCACCATTTTCCCCTCTGCTTCGGGGCCCGGCTGTCGCCAGACGTGTAGCGTGAAATCCATTACTTGTAGCTCCGCTGCGACAGCTTCACGTTCTCGAAGACGAGCGGCTCCTTGTTGAGAATGGGACTCTGCCCTTCGCCCGCGTACTGCCAGGCGGCGACGTAGGCGAAATTCTCATCATCGCGCAGCGCTTCACCATCGGGAGTCTGACTCTCCTCCCGGAAATGTCCGCCGCACGATTCGGTTCGATGCAATGCGTCGAGACACATGAGCTCGCCCAGCTCGAGAAAGTCGGCGACGCGTCCCGCCCTCTCGAGGGCCTGATTCAGCTCGACGTCGCTGCCTGGTACGCTGACGTCGCGCCAAAACTCTTCTCGCAGCTCGGGAATTTTTTTGAGCGCGAGCTTGAGCCCCGCATCGTTGCGCGACATCCCGCAGTAGTCCCACATGATCTTTCCGAGCTCGCGATGAAACGACGCTACCGTTCGCTTCCCTTTGATCGCAAGGAACCGATTGGTCCTCTCGACCACCTCGGCCTCGGCCGACTCGAACGCGGGGTGGGATGCGTCGACCTTGTCCAACTTTTCGCTCGCCAGATAGTTACCAATGGTGTTCGGGATGATGAAGTATCCATCCGCTAGCCCCTGCATCAGGGCGCTGGCTCCAAGCCTGTTGGCTCCGTGATCGGAGAAGTTCGCTTCACCAGTGACGTGCAGGCCCTCGATCGTCCCCATCAGATTGTAGTCGACCCAGAGCCCGCCCATCGTGTAGTGGACCGCTGGGTAGATTCGCATCGGGACATCGTACGGATTCTCGTCGGTGATCCGCTGATACATCTCGAACAGGTTTCCGTACCGCTCTTCGATCACATCGCGACCAAGGCGCTTGATGGCGTCGGCGAAGTCGAGGTAGACGCCAAGCCCTGATTCGCCGACTCCCCTTCCCTCGTCGCACACTTCCTTTGCCGCGCGCGATGCGATGTCGCGCGGCGCGAGGTTGCCGAAGGTTGGATACTTTCGCTCGAGAAAGTAGTCCCTGTCCTCCTCGGGAATCTGACGCGGGTCGCGCTTGTCGGGCTTCTTCGGAACCCAGACGCGCCCATCGTTGCGGAGCGATTCGCTCATCAGGGTGAGCTTGGACTGATGTTCGCCGGAGACCGGGATGCAAGTCGGATGGATCTGGGTGAAGCACGGGTTGGCGAAAGCCGCGCCCCGCTTGTACGCGCGCCAAATTGCCGTCGCGTTCGATCCCTGCGCGTTGGTCGAGAGATAGTACACGTTGCCGTAACCGCCCGTGGCGAGAACGACCGCCTCACCCGCATGCGACTCGATTGCTCCAGTCACCAGATCGCGGGTGACGATCCCGCGCGCCTTCCCATCGATGACGACCAGGTCGAGCATCTCGGTGCGAGGAAACATCGTCACGCCGCCGCGGGCGATCTGGCGCTCGAGAGCCTGGTACGCGCCAAGAAGTAGTTGCTGTCCCGTCTGTCCGCGTGCGTAGAAGGTGCGCGACACCTGCGCTCCCCCGAATGACCGGTTCGAGAGCAGGCCGCCGTACTCGCGCGCGAACGGAACTCCCTGCGCTACGCACTGGTCGATGATGTTGACGCT
>JBGQIT010000188.1:0-6052 GCA_041498575.1 Gemmatimonadaceae bacterium | reverse complement strand
TCTCGGGGACTCGCACCACCGTCGGCGCCACGCTGCCAAACGCGATGCGCGGTACGCGGGCTCTCACGCCTGCGACCACGATCTTGGAAATCGCCTGCGCCGCACGCGTGCCCACCTTCCTGAACCACTGCCTGCCTTCCACAGGTGGGATCTCGATCGCGACGATCAGCTCGTTGGGCTGCATCACGGTCGCACGATACCCCGTGTAGAACTTCGTGATCGGCACGCGACGCTCGCCGTCCGCGCTCCGAAGCACGACCTCCGCGTCAACGGCAGCGAGCACCGGCAGCGAATCTCCGGCTGGCGACGCGTTCGCGACATTTCCGCCGAGGGTGCCACGGTTCTGTATCTGAGGACCGCCCACCTGTCGCGATGCCTCGATCAGCATCGGCAATCGACTGGCCACCAGAGGTGAGCGGATCAACGATGTGTACGTCGCCAAGGCTCCAATGGAGAGCGTAGATCCTTTCATCGCGATGTCGCGTAGCTCGTTCAGCGACCAGATGTCGAGGAACCGTCGCGGCTCGAGTGTTCCAAAATTGAGTGCGACGTAAAGGTCCGTGGCTCCGGCTATCGGCGTCCGCTGATCATCACGCAGAATCGCGAGCGCCTCGCCGAGCGATGCGGCGCTCCGGACTTCGAGCCCCGAGATCGCGGTTCTCACCGCGTCGCACTCGCGGCGACATTAGCGTCCGGCATGGCCCGCCACTTGAGCACCGCACGGTAGATCGCCGAGTAGCCTGTGCACCGGCAAAGATTCCCGGCCAACGCGATCTTCACGTCGTCGAGCGTCGGCGACGGACCAAGCGCGATCGCGGCCATGATCATACCCGGCGTGCAAATGCCGCACTGCGCGCCCACTTCATTCATGAAGAGGCGCTGCAGCGGATGATCGTCCCCTAAACCCTCGATCGTCACCACGTCTGCGCCTTGGACCTGCGATACGGGGATCAGGCAGGAACAGACGGGCTCTCCGTTCACCAGAACGGTGCAGGCACCGCACTCGCCCTCGCCGCACCCTTCCTTCGTGCCGGTGAGTCCACGCTCTTCGCGCAGTACGTCGAGTAGGCGCGCCATGGGATGCGCTTTGACATCCGTGGTTGCGCCGTTCAGCACGAACTTCATGCGGCCGCTGTGCAGCTGGCTATGAGCTCGGGCGTTGCAGGAATTTCGCGGACATCAAGCCCCATGTAGCGAAGTGCGTTGACGATCGCGGGCGCGGGACCGTCCATCGGCAGCTCGCCCAGCCCTTTCGCGCCAAACGGACCGCCGGGGTAGGGATTCTCCATCATCACCACATCGAGCTCCGGCATGTCGAGCGTCGTCGGAATCGTGTAGTTGGTGAGCTGCGAATTGGCCATCGCTCCGTTGCGCATTACGACGCGCTCGAGGAGTGCGTACCCGAGGCCCTGCGCAGTTCCGCCCTCGATTTGACCCTTCGCGAGCGCCGGATGGATGGGCCGCCCGAACTCCTGCACCGCCGTCAGCTTCAGCGGCCGCACTTCGAACGTGTCGGGATCGACTTCAATCTCGACGACATCGCATCCCCAGCCGTAGGTGGCGTAAGCGTCGCCGCGATAGGCCGCATCGTCCCACTTGATCCAGTCGGGAGGCTCGTACATCTGCTCCACCGAAAACGCGCCATTGCGCGCGTAGAAATCGGCGGGAGACAATCCGTTCAGGCGCTCCTTCATCTCGTGCGCGCAATTCTCGAGAATCTTCCCCACTACCATGCATGTTCGCGACGCAACCGTGGGACCGCTGTCGGCAACGCGCGCCGTATCAGGCTGTGCAACCTCAACGTCCTCGTAGGGGATCCCTAGCGAATCCGAGACGATCTGCGCGTGGGTCGTGCGTGTGCCCTGACCGATTTCCGTGCTGCCCGTTGCGATCCGCACGCCGGTGGGCGTCAGCTCGAGCCTCGCCTTCGATTTCAGGTGGAGCTCGCCGCTACCGGTGAAGCCGGCGCCGTGATAGAACAACGACAAACCCAATGCGCGGTTCGTCCCTTTGTACCGCTCGCGCTTGCGCAGGAAGTCGGTGCGCCGCACCGCCTCCTCGAGGACCATGAGAGCGCTGGTATCCTCACGCAGCGTCTGTCCCGTGGCGGTGGTGTCGCCCCGACGCAGCGCATTGATCCTCCGCAGTTCGACCGAGTCAATGCCGAGCGCCTCGGCCACGCGCTCAATCTGCACCTCAACGGCAAACTCGGTCTGTGGCGCGCCGAAGCCGCGAAACGCACCGTTGGGCGGAGTGTTGGTGAAAACCGTCCGCCCACGAATGTTGACGTTGTCGCACCGGTACGGACCCGCGGCGTGGATGCATCCGCGCGAGAGCACCACCGGGCTAAGCGTGACATACGCGCCACCGTCCATGAGAACATCGATGTCCATCGCCACAATCCGGCCGTCGCGCATTACGCCAGTGCGATGCCGCACGATCGCAGGGTGACGCTTGGTCGTCGCAACCATGTCCTCGGTGCGGTCGTAAATGATTTTTACCGGCCGGCCGGATTTGAGCGCGAGGAGTGCGGCGTGTCCCGCGATCATCGAGGGATACTCTTCCTTGCCGCCGAAGCCGCCGCCCGTTTCTGTCTGTATCACGCGGATGGGAGGATGCGCGCCTAACAGACATCTCAACGCCTTGATGACATAGAACGGACACTGTACCGATCCGAAGATTGCGACGCCTTTCTGCCCCTCTACTTCTTCCGGGATAGCGATGACGCCGTTCGGCTCTATGTAGACGTGCTCCTGATGCCCGGTGCGGTACGTTCCCTCGACTACCAGGTCCGCTGTCGCCAGCGCGCTCGCCGGATCTCCCTTCATTATGTCGATCTTCTTGAATATCTCGGACGATTGCTCGGGATCGAAGAGTGGCTTCTCCTCTTCGTACTCGATCTCGACGTGGGCGGCGTTGAGGCGCTCACGATCTTCGTGTGCGAGCAGCAGAATGGCCTCTGCCACGTGCCGCACCTCCTGCTCGACCAGAAATGGCTGATCCTTCTCGATCAGATCTACAGAGTTGCGTCCGATGATGTCGCGATAGTCGACGATAGTAAAACCGGCTGTGTCGAAGTCGAAGCGGATGGACTTCACGCGGCCGCGAGGAATCGTCGAGCGAATCGTTCGGCCGTGGATCATGCCGGGGAACGTGAGGTCGTCCGCGTACCGCGCGCTCCCGTTGGCCTTTCCGATCCCATCCTTGCGGGCGACACTGTTACCGACTGCTGGCATGTTCGCTCGCGACCTCGATTTCTGGTGGGGATTGAGCCGGAACATGCGACGATGCATAGCGCGGGGCAAGATTTCTTCGAGGCCCATCGACAGTTCGGCTGACATGCAGCACATTGTTGTCGAGTAGTCGGAGGAGATGAGAAGCCCATGACCGTGACTTTCAAAGTCAACGGAAAGCCGGCGACTGTGGATGTCCCGCCCGACATGCCCCTGCTGTGGGTATTGCGCGACGTCCTCGACCTGAAGGGCACAAAATTCGGCTGCGGCGCCGCACAGTGCGGCGCATGTACCGTGCAGGTGCGCGGTGTACCGACTCGATCCTGCGTGCTACCGGTATCCGCTGTCCAGGGCAGCGAGATCACCACCATCGAGGGGCTGTCGTCCGACGGCTCGCACCCCTTGCAGCGTGCCTGGGAAGAGCTGGATGTGCCTCAGTGCGGATACTGTCAGGCGGGGCAGTTAATGTCGGCGGCTGCGCTCCTGGCCAAGAAGGCGCAGCCCAGCGACGCCGACATCGACGCCGCGATGGATGGCAATCTCTGTCGCTGCGCAACGTACATCCGCATCCGTCAGGCGATTCACCGGGCGGCGGCGATGAAGACAAACGCCGCGGACACTTCCCGCTTTTACGACTCCGGTAGGTCAGCACCATGAGCAGACCTTCTACCGACGTCACCGGACGGTTCAGCCGGCGTGAGTTCCTTCTGGTAAGCGGCATTGCGGGTGGCGGCTTGCTGCTCGCCACTTTCCTGAAGCCATTTGGCGCGCTCGAGGCGCTTGGTGCTACGCCGGCCGCCGAGTTCACACCCAATGCATTCATCCGCATAACGCCTGACGGCATCGTCACGATCATTGCCCAGAACCCGGAAATCGGGCAGGGCGTCAAGACGATGCTCCCAATGCTTATCGCTGAGGAGCTGGACATCGACTGGAAGGATGTGCATGTCGAACAGGCGCCGTACGACGCGACGAAGTTCAATAGCCAGTTCGCCGGCGGAAGCCGCGCGACGCCGACACACTGGTTGCCGATGCGCCGTGCGGGAGCGGCCGCCCGTGTAATGCTCATATCTGCGGCGGCGCACAAATGGGGCGTTCCCGAATCGGAGTGTGAGACCGCATCCGGCGTAGTCCATCATCGCGCCAGCGGGCGCGCACTCGGCTACGGCGCGCTCGTGGAGGCAGCGGCATCGGTACCCGCACCTGATCTGAAAACGCTGGCACTAAAGGACGCAAGGGATTTCAAAATCATTGGTACGAAAATCCGGGGAGTCGATACCCACGCGATCGTGACCGGGAGGCCGCTGTACGGTATTGACATCACCTTGCCAGGGATGCTGTATGCGACCTTCGAGAGGTGCCCGGTGTTCGGCGGAAAGGTTGCCAACGCAAATCTCGCCGAGGTGCGAGCGCAGCCAGGAGTCCGCCACGCTTTTGTTATCGATAAGGGAAGCGTGCTAGGCGACCCGAACGGCGGCGGCCTGGACGGTTTTGCTTTGGATGGTGTCGCGATCGTCGCCGACAGTTGGTGGCAAGCCAAGAGCGCGCGTCAGAAGCTACGAGTGAGCTGGAGCGAGGGTGCGGGAGCGAAGCAAAGCAGCGCGGGCTTCGCCGCGAGCGCAGCCCAACTCTCGACGCAACCGCCGCAACAGACGCTGCACCGGGACGGTGACGCGGAGACGGCGCTCCGGAGCGCGCCGAAGACCGTGCGTGCCGCGTATTTCTATCCATTCATCGCCCATGCGACTCTCGAGCCGCAGAACTGCACCGCACAATTCCGGAACGGCAAACTCGAGCTCTGGGCCGGCACGCAGTTTCCTGAAATCGGTCGTGGGCTGATCGCCAAGACACTGGGGATTGCCGAGAACGACATTACGATCCACATCATGCGCGGCGGAGGAGGCTTCGGCCGGCGGTTGCACAGCGACTTCATGCTCGAGGCGGCGTGGATCGCCAAGGCGGCGGGCGCGCCAGTCAAGCTCCTCTGGACGCGGGAAGACGACATCCAGCACGACTTCTACCGTCCTGCTGGTTGGCACTATCTCGCCGGTGCCGTGGACGCGAGCGGCAAGCTAGTCGCATGGCGCAACCATTTTGTGTCGTTCGGCGAGGGAAAGACTTTCGCGACGAGTGCGTCAATGGGGCCGCTCGAGTTTCCTGCTCGTTTCGTCCCGAACTTCGCGCTCGAGGCATCGGTGATGCCCCTCGCCCTTCCGACAGGCTACATTCGCGCTCCCGTAAGCAACGGTGTCGCATTTGCCACCCAGTCGTTTATCGACGAGCTGGCGCACGCCGCTGGCAAGGATCCCTTGCAGTTCCGCCTCGACCTGCTCGCTAATGTTCAGCCCGACAAACCAGCAGGTGGCGAAGCTCCGCGAGGGCAACGAGGATCGGACCTCGATCCGGCGCGTATGCGCGGCGTACTCGAATTGGTCGCCGAAAAATCCGGATGGGGTAGCCGTTCTTTGCCGCGCGGAAGCGGGATGGGCATCGCATTCCACTACAGCCACAGCGGTTACTTCGCGGAAGTTGTTCAGGCGCGGGTGAGCCGGGCTGGTAAAATCTCCGTTGATAAGGTGTGGGTCGCCGGAGATGTCGGCAGCGATATCATCAACCCCCTCAACGCCGAAAATCAGGTCCAGGGGTCGGTGCTCGACGGGATCGCCGAAGCGCTCGCGCAGGAGATCACGATCGAGCGTGGACGCGTCGTCCAGAGCAATTTTCACGATTTCCATCTCTTGCGGCTGACGCAGGCGCCGCCCGTAGAGGTGCACTTTCGGAAGACGCGGTTCGAGCCGACGGGGATTGGTGAGCCGGCG
>JBGQIT010000187.1:0-6055 GCA_041498575.1 Gemmatimonadaceae bacterium | reverse complement strand
CGCGCGGGACGATCACGTCTGCGTAACGCTTGCTCGGCTCCACGAACTCGCAGTGCATCGGCTGAACGGTTGAAAGGTACTGTTCGATAATCTCGTCGAGTGGCCTGCCGCGAACCTGGGTATCCCGCTCGATACGACGGATGAGCCTGATGTCCGCATCAGCGTCGACGAACACCTTAACATCACAGAGCTCACGCACCCTGGCGTCGACGAAGAGGAGAATGCCATCGATGACCACTACATCCGCTGGTTTCACCCGCGTGCGCTCGGCGCGGCGAAGATGGGTGACGAAATCGTACTCGGGCTTCTCGATCGGCTTTCGTTTGCTCAGCGCTTCGAGGTGCGAGCACAACAGGTCGTAGTCGAAAGCGTCCGGATGGTCCCAGTTGAGTTTCTTCCGCTCGTCGAGCGAAAGGGCGGGGAAGTTCTTGTAGTATGCGTCCATATCGATGAACGCTACGGACGTTGTCGTCAGAAGCTCGGCGACATTCCTGGCTACGGTAGATTTTCCCGATCCCGAGCCGCCGGCAATTCCGATTATCAAAGGTTTAATCATCGCGATCCAAAGCTACGATTCCGGTGTATGGAATGCATGATGCCGCGTAGGCATGAAACTCGAACATTTCGTACAGCGGACCTTCCATGAAAATTCCAACCATCGCTTTCTCGCTTCTGCTTCTCGGCGCTACCGCCTGCAAGACTTTGTCGCATGGTTCGGACGCGGCCGATCAGAACCAGCCAACCGTGCTCCAGGTTGATAATCAGGGCTTCCTCGACATGAACGTGTATGCCTCGCGTAGTGGGCAACGCGTACGACTCGGCACCGCCACGGGGAACAACAAGACCAACTTTACCGTACCGCGGAGCCTTGTCAGTGGTCTCACATCCCTTCGCTTCATCGCCGATCCCATAGGCGGCTCGCGAGCATCGGTGAGTCAGGAGATAACGGTGACGCCCGGCGATATCGTGGTCCTGACGATTCCGCCTGTCTAGGTCTGGCGCCGCCTTTAAATGAGCGCGCCGGGCGCGGCGACCACCGATAGCGCGCGGGGCACGCATTCCAATTCGACATTTCTAGATCTGGCGACGCGCAGTTCGCCATCGATTTCCATCAACGGACTGCTTGGGAACGTGAGCGCGAGATGCTGAACGCTGGCTGTTGATACTGATGGCATCCCGATGTGGGTGCCGCGCATTGCGCCGACAAACAGCTTCACGCGCTCGGCGACATTGCTGTCACTGAAGAAACACGCGTCCAGCCTCCCGTCGAGTACGGAAGCGTGTGGAGCAATCTTGAACGCGCCGCCGAGAAAGCGCCCGTTCGAGACGGTGACCATGAGCATCGGCCCGCGCTTCAAGCCGGGCATGCCGTTCGCCGAGACTTCGATCCCGCGGTAAGTGAACAGCTGGCCGAGGGCGGAGTAGATGTAGACCGCGTCCCCCTTGAGGAAGCGGACGCGATTGCTCGCCTCGAGAACGGAGGCGTCAAATCCAAATCCGCAGCTGTTCAGAAAGTAGTGGCCGTCAGCCAGGCCCACATCAATCCGCGTCGCCTCTCCGCGGACAACGAGATCGGCGACCTTTTCCGGTGTGTACCGATTCACGCCGAGCGTTTTGGCGAAGTCATTGCCGGTTCCAGTAGGGACTACTGCGAGCCGACACTGAGCGGCTGACTGGAGAATCGCGTTCGCAATGCGGCCGCAAGTCCCGTCGCCGCCGACTGCGACTATAGTTTGCACACCGTCGCGCACGGCACGCGAAGCGAGCTTTTCTTCGTCACCGGGCGCCGTGGATTCATAAACATTATCGATCCCGCGCGCCGCGAACGCTGAGCGCACAAATGGAAGCGTTGCGCGCACCGCTCCGCGGCCAGCCTCGGGATTAATGATCAGGCACGTCGACGGAATCAATGCCTGGTTACGTCTCTACATTTTCGTTACGTGCAACAGCCCCCGTTGCACGAGATCCATCCACCCGACGCCGCAGTGAAGTCCTTCCGGATGAAGGCCGCAACTCTGCTAACGAGTGCTGCGAACTGTTCCGTAGTGAGGAAAGATGCCTGGTGAACGTTCGACTTCTCGGCACTAACCGCAGCGTCGCACGGGTGGTCGTCATACTTGTATTCATAGAAGTCAGCGTCAGACACCCTAATCTCGCCTGGGCGCGCGTAGTTGCAGAGTTTGAGGTCCTTTTGGTACCCGGCCGTAACGATACCAGCACCCATCGGAACTTGTAGAACGGTCCATCTCGCTTTGGTCGATCCGGGCTTCCTATCAACCCACAGATAGTACAAAGCCTGAATGCCGGGGCGGAATCCGAACCTCGCCTCGGTGTCGACGGAATCGAGATTCTCGATACGAGCCACTGCCACACCAGTCGCTGGAGCGTTGTCGGGATCGATCAGCATGGTGTTGCCGAGTGGTTCGATCATGACTTCTACCGCGCAAACTGAGCGGGGGCGACCACGAGAATCAAGAGAACCAGGACGACACGTCGCGGCTCGTGCCCGCCTGTGGGAGGTCGCACTGCGCGGAGGACCTTTGTCGACGCGTGCGCGAAATGTACCTGCGTCTGAATCAACGCCGGTGGGCAACGGAGTACTCCAGTCCGGGGGAGGAAAGCCGCCAGGCGGAGGACAGCCGAGCGCGACAATGGCAGAAGTAATCACTATCCATTTTGCAGCAGCGCGAGGTGGGGCGGACGGCGTGATCATCGAACCTCCCTGACGATGGTGGATACCAACGACGCTACTTTTGGAGCGCTGGACCCGCGAGTGCTCGCATTTTCGTGACGACAGGCTGCAATGGAGCGTCGGCCGTCGCCCACAAATCGGCGAGCGCCCGGGCCCATTTTTTTTGATCTAAGACATCACCTTGTGCGGTCGCCAACTCGACGCGCAACACCATCGCGCGTCCGGCAGCTGCTGCCGAACCCGCCTCCCGAAGCGAGGAAGCGCTCAAGCTTGGAAGCGCGCCCAAGGCCCGATCGAGCTGATGCACGGCGGCGGCAGTATCCCCCATCGCCGACCGCAGCCAGGCAAGCTGGTATGTGACGTCAAGCGATACATCGCCGGGACGCTGTGTTTTCGAATCGCTGGCCACGCTCTCGAGCAGAATTCTAAGATTTCGCGTGTCGTGGAGCGCAAACGCCTGCTGCAATCTCAAGAGCCGGTAGCCCGTGGCGTCGATCCCCAAGCTCGACTTCCCCGCATTGCACGGGGCAAGCATGCTGAGCGGTCGGGCTTTGACCGCGACCCTCACACTTGGCAACCTAGTTTCCGCGACGTAATGGGCCATCTGATCGTCGAGCCGACGCTCGAGAGCACGCGTGGTGTCAGAGCAGACGCCGAGAGCCGCAAAGGCGAAGAACGGAGCTGCCGCGTCCATGACTTGAATCGGCAGGGAGGCGGCTGACGCCGCGTAATCGTTCGTCTGACGAGCAAGCTCCGCCGTCCTTCCGAGTTTTCCTGTGAGTGCCGCGAGACCAATCACTTCTGCTGCATCTTCGGGCAGAGGGTGATAGGCGATTGCCAGAACGGAATCGGCGATCAATCTGGCCTGTACGAAATTCCCTTGCTTGAATCGAAGCCACGCTTCTTTTGTTGCCGCGAGCTGCTTCTCCCGGGGACTTGCAGCAACTTGCCGGGCTTTCTGCACAGCGTCTAACGCTGAAAGGCCGCCGGAGCGGCTGCGTGTAATCTCGGCCCGCGCCTCGAGCACTTCCGCTAGTGCCTGAAACGCGCCGGCATTTCCGGGAGACTGTCGCACCCAGTCCGTCGCGAAGTCGAGCAGCAGTGTGCGATTCTGTTCGAGAGCCGCGTCGCGCGCGACCGCCGTCTGATTAGCCGGTAGCTTCTCGAATTCGATCAAGAGATAGGGAGTAAAGACGACGGTGTCACGAATGAGCGCTGGGTAAGCCGCGAATTGCTGTCCGTCGAGACTCTGTCCACGCCGAGTCTTTAGAGGAGCGATTGGGAGTAGCTCTTGGAGCTGACCAAACGAAAGGATCGAGTGCGCGCTCGGATTGACTCTCAAAGCACGCATGTACGAAGAGGCTGCATCTGAGTAGCGGCTGCGAAACCGCCAACCGGAAGGACTCGAAGGCGAACGCAGCACGAGAGAGTCAAAGGCCTGACATTGGCCAAGCCCGTATTGGCCAATGAAGTCCACTGAATCCGCCTTCGTCAATTGCGAGTAGCTCGCGCAGGCGTCGGGATACCGACGGTCCGCCAACCTGCTGAGCGCAACAGCGATAACGCGATCGCGTGGTGAGAGGCCGCTCGGTGCCGCCAGCGCCCGGGCGATTTGTTCGCGCCAATCACCTCGCGACTCCGGTGCGCGCCACGACAGAGTCTGTGCAAGCCACACGCGCGCGGGTCCGAAGCCGGGATCCGCTGTCACTGCATCCCGAAAAAGTTTTTCCGCGCCGGCGAAATCCCCGTTCGACAGCGCGACGTGTCCGCGTCCATATGCGTTCCACGCCGAGTAGGATGTGGTCTTTCCGTCTCCTCCATCCGCGGCCGCCGGACGGTCAGGGACCTTCAATAGTTCATGCGCCGCTAAAGCGAATCCGCCGGGATCGGCCGGTTTCTGAAAGCGCATCGATTTGAGAGCGACGTTCGACGAAACTTCGTATAGCTGCGCTCGCGCCTCTGACGGATCATCGGTGCTGACTTGTCCCCAGATGAACCGACCGGCACCTAAGCGTCTCGCCAGCGCCGCCGCTGCGCGTGTAGATGTCGGTGGCCCGTCGGCTTTTGCGGCGTCAGCCACGTCCTCATCGCTGGCCAGATGGAGCCCCCGCCATTCGCTGAGCGATGAGTACAGCCCGTTCGTGATTCGTTCGCGGTCACGCTGCGAAGCGTTCCCGGCGAATGGCAGCACGGCTATCCGTGTCGAATCGACGTTAGCCGCGAAAAGTGAGCTCCGCAGCGATGGGATCATATTTCTTCCCAACGCGACCGCCGCGATCAGCAGCACCCCAGCGCCAAGACCAGCGGACGTCCTGTGTTCTCGGACTCGCGCAAACCAGGGCGTGCGTGTGTCGCCTTCACTAAATGAAACGTGTTTGCCGATGCCTTCTCTTCGCGCCACCTGCAGCGCGAGGCGGACTTCCTCGGAAGAATACTTTTTGGGATTCGCGTCTTGCGGGCTGGAATGGGCGATATGGTGAATCGCCTGGACGGGTAGGTGCTCGCCCGCGTGCGGCTCGGCGGAAGTCGTGTCCGCCGCGGTCAGAGCCGTCGCGAGCTCCTGCGCCGTCTGGTACCGATCACCCGGGTCTTTAGCGAGCGCCGTCGTGACGATACCGTCCACCCAGGGCGGAAGATCTTTCCGTATCGACGAAGGGCTTGGCGGATCTTCGGTGAAGCGCTTTACGAAGCCTTCCTTCCCAGCGAAAGGAGGTTTCCCCGTGAGCATCTCGAACAGCACGCAACCGAGACTATAGGTATCGCTCCGCCCGTCGAGTTCTTTGTCGCCCATCAGCTGTTCGGGGCTCATGTACGCTGGAGTCCCGGGACTGCCCCTTCCGGTACGCGTAAGCTGGCGAACGCCGGCGAGATCGATCGCACGCGCAATTCCGAAGTCGGCGAGAACCGGATGACCGGCCGACAGCAGAATGTTCTCCGGCTTGATGTCGCGATGGATGACGCCCTGCGCGTGCGCGTAGGCCAGCGCGTCGGCGACGTCGCGGGCGATGTTGCACGCAACGCTGGGTACGAGCTGTCGCTCGCGGTCGATCCGGTCGCGCAAGGTTTCGCCGCCCACGTACGGCATTACATAGTAGAGCAGAGTCTCAACGTGTCCCGAGTCGTGAAGCGGGAGGATGTTGGGATGCTGCAGGCGCGCCAGCAGCCGGATCTCGCGAATGAAGCGAAGCTCGCCGGTCTCTGACGATGGATCGGCGTGTAGGACTTTGACCGCGACCTTCCGTTCGTGTTTGAGGTCGCGCGCGAGGTATACGGTAGCGAATGCTCCTTGCCCGATCTCACGCTCGATTTCGTAGTGTCCGCGGAGCGCAGCGCGCAACGACGCGATCGGGTCGAGCGGAGATG
>JBGQIT010000186.1:0-6060 GCA_041498575.1 Gemmatimonadaceae bacterium | reverse complement strand
TGACTCTTCTGATAGCTGACGCGCGTCCGCAGATCGCTCCGCGCATTCCAGTCAGCGGGAAGTCTCCACGGCTTCGAGACATCGATGCTGAAGTCAGAGTTGTCGCCATTGCTGCTCAAACCCGGCTTCGCATCCAACCGCTTGGAGAATGAATACCCCACAGTGCTGGCGAGGGGCCGGGCTCCCGCGAACACGATCGAGCCGCTCAACGGAAAGGTCCGAACGCGGAGCTGTCCCCGGTCGTCGATCACTTCGCCAAGCAACGGCTGGGTGCCGTTGAACTGTCGCGTCTCGAGGACTCGCGCATTCGCCCCAACGCTCGAGATGACGGACCTGAACGCAATCGGCTGGCCGGTCCAGCGTAGCGAGACATCCGGAAACGCGATCTGCGTTCCATCGACTATGTCCTGTCCCTGCTCCAGCCTCTGGGTCCAGTTTCTGGTGTTGATGCGCTGGTATCGGGTGGCGACGCTCGCGCCGAACGGAAGGTTCAGCGAATTGTTGACTGAGAACTGTGTTACGAGGCCGACGCTCGTCGCCAGCTGGCCTCCGAGCTGCCGAAAAGTGTTGATGCCACCGAGCCCAAACTGATATAAGAGAGGCGCCGGCACCCCGCTCCCATCATAAACGGAGAGCACGCTGCGATTGAAGTTGATGTCCACCGGCTGGAGACCGCCGAGGAACCCGCGAAGAAAACTGTTGCTGTCGGTGTGGAGCTTGATCGCGCGGGGCAGATCCAGCGTCAGCCCTGCCGTCGTCGTCTGCGAGTTGCCGAGCCGCCGGGGGATGCGCAGCGCACCCGTGCTGTCTCCCTCGCGTGCGAAGCTGAGGGTGTTCGGGTCCCGCAACATGTTGTACGAAGTTCCAAAGTCGAGCCTCGGCCGAAACCACGCGGTGATGGGGGGTGAGATGTTTATTCCGGCCTGCATTGCTCGCTCACGCTCCAGTCCTGTGTCGGTGCCAAACACCCGATCGCGATCGCTGGCCGAGACGAGTCCGAGAGGAGAATCCGTGCCGTATCCGCGCAGGTCACGCACCGACGTGATGTCCCAGCGAACCGATGCCGCCTTGAACGGGCGAAACACGAGACTGCTGCCGTTGCTCCAGGTTCGCGTCCTGCCTTTTACCGGGCGCGCCGTGTCGTCAGGCGCCAACGCGGGCTTCAGAAAAGAGACGCGATCGTCGTGTCCGTTGGTATAGGCAGTGGTGAGATGCAGCTCCGTCGGCGACCATCGCGCAAGGTCGGGCGCCAGTGCGCGCAACAGGTTGAAATCGAGTCCCACGACGAAATTCTTTGCCTTTCCGTCCTCGTACTCGCTGCGCGAGACGCCGGTCGTATACGATGAGTTGAGCGTGAGGTTGTTGAGAAGCGGCGACCACATCGAGCCGGTTGATTGTTTCGTACGCCGCAAGCTAAGAGTGATCGATGTTGCCGCCGAACGCGGCATGCGCAGTCCTTCGATCGCGTCAGCCTCGATGTCGGACTGGGAGACGAACAACGGGTCGATTGACGCGGACGTGTAGTTGAACGTGAACGGAATCGACAGCCCGAGCGACGCGGGCAGCAGCTTCTCGAGGTGGAACGCGGAGCTGAAGTCCCAGTTGTTGTCGGTGAGAAAACTCGGCTGCTCGGCCAGCTGCCTGAAATTCGGATCCCGCCTGCTGGCGTTGATGCGGATGTCGGCGAAGTCGCTCGCGACGATCGTCAGTCCGGCCTGGCCGGCGAACCCAGTCTGGTTGACGACGCCTGCCAGTCTGATGTCATCGACCCACACTTCCAGCGTGTCCCCGGGAATAACCGGATTCGTGGCAGCCGCAACGGGAAGTCTGACCATTCCGACGGCCAGCTCCTGAACGGCCGCGAGATTTGGAGGACTCACGCCCGGGTCGAGCGTGTACACGATATATCCGTTGTCGCACGCGGCGTAGACAGATCCGGCGGTCGCCCCAGGCGGAAGCGGCGTGTTCGCAATCAGCACAGAGTCGAGACCCTTGCAGGTGTTGCGCTGCTTTCCCTGGAGATATGCGTTCTGAATCTGCGCCCTCAGAGTGAACAGTCTCGCGAAGCTCACGCTGATCTCGGGCAGCCACGCAACCTTCGATGTTCCCGAGTTTATCGGCGTGCGATACATGTAGAAGTTGTTGTCGTCGCGGGCGATCTTGATGTAGAACTGAAGCTCCCCGTCCGGACCCCAGCCGCTGCTGACGCCGCGCGCCCAGACGCGCAGCTCCTTGTAGCTCATGAAATTCTTTTCGCCTTCGGGGAACCGGAAGTACGACTCCGCGCGGTCGAACGCAGCGAGATCCGTCGCCATGAGCCGCAGGGACCGCTCGTTGATCTGGACACGGCCGGGCTGGAAGGCGACGGTCTTGCTCGTCGGCGCATCGGTAACGCCGGGCGGCGATTCGTAATCGGTTTCATTTCTCACCTTCTTGTCCTGCGTGCCGACGACTCCGGATTGAACCGTGCCGGTCGACGTCTGATCCCCCGCGATGCCGTGCAGCGTTCTGTCGCTTACCTTAAGCCAGGGCGCGCCGGTGAGCCGGAGTCGAGCCAACGGAACCGTGCTGAATTCATCATCGGCGAGTCCATCGCCAGAAATCACTGTGATGCGAAGCGCCCGAGCTCTCCGCAGCAAAGGATGCCCAAGAGAGTCGTCCGGAGTGCGGAATGGAATACGAAAAAAGACCCAACACACGTTGTCGTGCGCAACTCTCGGTTGCCCCGCGAGCTGCGGCGGCTGGCTGCATACCCCGCGTCGTGTGAACTTCGAAGGGTCGGCAAGATTGACGGCGTAGCGCAACCATTGCTCCTGATCGCGCTCGGCCGTAGTGAGATTGAGAACGTTGTCGGCGTCGATGTCCTCTTCATCGAGGCGATTGTTGTGGATGGTGCAGTTCGTCTGCGAGTCGCCGAGAACCTGGCGAAGTCCGTAGCCACCGCGGCAGGTACGGGCGAAACGGAGCGTCGAGAAAGTCGGCGGCACCTGGCCCGGTAAAGTGTCGTACTCCACGGTCAACGAGTCGACGACATCTCCCGGCAGTCCGTTGTCGTTGCTCGCCACGTTGAAGGCGCGAGAAAAGGGATCGCGTTCGCTGTTGAGAGTGTCGAGCCCCTGAATCCGCTTACCGTGATAGGTCGTGTCGAGCGAGCCGGCTATCGCGCCCTGATGCACGATCAGTGTGTCGGGACCGAACGATACCGAGTTCTCGGAGATGTCTCCAAAGTCAAAGACGATCGTTGGATTCTTCGACACCGTGCCGCCAATCGGTATCTGGGCCCAGAACTCGAGATTCTCCGCGCGCGATATGTCGACTCCGCTGGGGTTGAGAACCGTGCGGACGGATCGCCACCTGCGCCCCGCGGGGACGTTCGGAACCGTCCAGCGAAAGGTGTTCGCCTTCAGCTGTCCGCCGATGGAGAGCGGATAGAGTGTCAGCCAGAGCATTGGCTCCGGACCCGAGATACCGGTTCCGCTCTGGGAAACCGCCGTATCGATCTGATCGATGCGATAGCTGACCCGGTTTCCATCCGCGTCCAGCCCATTGCTCTGCCACGCCATCGTCGCGGCACGTGAGAGGTCGAACACCGTGGCGCCGAAGCGTGCTGGTATGCTGGTTCCAAGAGCCGGTTGGCTGCTGAAATACCACAGCGGGTCGGTGAGCGGGATCTGCAAACCGCCTTCCCCTTCGAATGACTCCAGGTAAGCCTGCTGCGATGCATTCGTCTGCGGGCGGCTCGCAGCGAGCTCGGCGGAGAAGTTGACGTGGGAAGGAGCAGTAGTCGGCCCGAAAGGCATCTTGGATACGAGCTGGGTCAACGGCTCCGCATCGAAGTTGAAGAGCGCGCTCACACCTGCAACGAGGGAGGCGGCGGGCTCGAAACCCAGTGGCGGACGCGTGAAGTTGGTGTGCTGACTCTGGGAGATCGCGGTGAAGTTTATTTGCCCGTTCGCCAGTGGAATCTCCGCGGTGGCACCGAGGATCGAGGTGGGAGTCTCCTCGAAGACGGGGTTCTCCTCGTACTGAACCGTGACCTGACGCGGCCGGGGAAAAAGTGTGTCTGGTCGGTTGAAGGAGACGCGGCCGAGGTCGTAATCCACGGAGTAGTCGGTGCCGCGCGTCAGGGGAATGCCGTCAACGAGCAAGCGCTCTGAATTCGGCCGTATCTGCACGGTACCGAGCATCAGTGCTCCCCCCTCACCGCTTCCCTCCGCCTGCGCCTGCATCCGGATGTGATAGATCGCCAGGGGCCGTTGCGAGGAGCGCACGTATTCCGGCGGCGTCGTGTAGATCGTGTCGTTGGTCGGATTGCCACCAATGGCAAGACCATTCGAGGCGAAGGGTTTGGCTGATGGAAAGACGAGGAACTGATCGCGGATGGTATGCGCACCGGGCGAGCCGAGACTGAGCTCGAAGTTCGGATCGCTGGGTCGCGGCCAGACTCGGTTCTCGAGATCAAAGCTCGAGCTATTCGTAGATTGCGCGAGACCGAACAGCTTGAGATACGTATCGGCGTTGCCGGCGGCGGGCTTCTCCTGATCGTCAGCGCTTCCCGTGACGACCTTCAGCGTCACGCTCTGCCGTCGCAGGTCTGCTCCGCCAAGACGGTAGACACTTCGGATTTCGCGATCGAACTCGGGATCGCCGGGCTGCACGTTGGGATCCCAGATGAGATTCGCGAACTGATCCCGCTGAGGCGTGAACGCGAGGTCAGGCGTACCCCCCGTCGCGGTGTAGACGGTGTCCCGGCCGTTGATGCGGACGCGATACGCGACGACGAGGCGCTCGTTGTTGAGAGCGAGCGGACGCACCAGGGCGATCCACAGCAGAGATGGGTCGGCGTAATAGTCGACGCCTTCTCGCAGGTACTCGTAGACCTGCCCGCGGCGGGAGCGGGAGTTGCCGATGAGGCGGAACTGCGGACCGTTCGGATTGGGCGGCTGTCCGCCGATGAGCAATCGATAAAGAAAGATCTTGGTTGGCCTGAGCGTATCCGGGAGAGAAGCGGAGAGCGTCGCCATTTTCCGTGTATCGAGAATGTCGACGTTCGGGTACGCGGCGCCAAAGAGCTTCGGATTGATCGTGAAGAAGAATCGGCGCGACTCGAACTGGTAGTCCTCGATCTTTCGGTCGATCGCCTGAAGCGTGCGGTCGCCGACCGTGAACACCCGGTCGCGAACGATATTTCCCTTCTGCTGCGCCAGAATCGCCTTCACCCGCATCGAACCGATCTTCGTGATGGCCTGGATTCCGTAGTTGCCGCTCGCGATTCCGGCGGTGATGTAGCGGGATGCGGGCGGCTGGAAGGTCACGTTGCCGATCTCGAGCCGTTGCACGAATTCGCTGGGCTTCCCCTCGTAGTAGATCGAGATGTTGTTCGACGCGTCAAACTCGCGCTGGGTGTCGTAGTCCAGATTGACGTGCACTCTGTCGGCGACGATTCCGCCGGACTTGGCGGCGAATTGAAAGTCGACCTGCGGTTCGAAGAAATTACGGCAGTCGGCTACCGGATCGAAAAAAAACGTTTGCGAGCAGAGAGCGCTCTGATTCTTTTCGCCGCGAAACTCGAGGCGTCCGTCGATCTGAAGCCCGAGATCGGCGTATTCACCGAGGATCGGCACGCGCTTGGGCGTGACGGTGGGCTTCGGTTTCGGCGGCAGCTCACCCGGATACGCCGGCGCGGGCGTCGCGGTGGCGAAGTTACTGGTCGCGACCTGGCCCCATACTGCCTGCATGATTGCGCGCATGTTCTGCTGGAATGCCGTCGCGCGCGCCGCCTCGATCTGCGCCTGAGCCTGACGGAACGACTCCCGCTCACCGCGTGAGAGAACCGACGGAAGTATCAACGGGAGTGTGTCGCGTCCGAGCCTCAGCCGGAGGGCGGGCGTTCCCGGAGTGCCGCTTGGCGGTGTGACCGGGGGAGTTGGAGTAATCTTCCGCGTCGTATCTCTCGGGTCCTGCGCGCGAGCTGCGCTGGCAGCCGCGCCGAGCAGCGCGGCTGCGGCAAACGCGATCGCGACGTAGCGTGAACACCGCTCCGCCGAACGCGCGGAACTC
>JBGQIT010000185.1:0-6065 GCA_041498575.1 Gemmatimonadaceae bacterium | reverse complement strand
CCGGGCCACAGGCCGGCCGCTACCTCTATCGGCCCAGCGAGGGAAGCGTCAGTGAGGTCACGGTCACCGATCTCCAGAATCTCGGTCCCAACAGCACCAAACGCTTTGCCTTCCGTGCCGATTGGGAGAGTTTCGACCCGATCGTGTGGACGCCGTGGGGGACGATTCTCGTCGGCGAGGAAACCAACGTGCAGAGCAAGCCGGATCCCGACTATCCGAACGCGAAGGCCGGTTTGGTTTACGAGCTCATCCCGAGTGCCGGCGATCCGTCCGTGTTGGAAAGGATCGTGGCGCGTCCCGCGATCGGCTCCAAGGCCCACGAAGGAATGCGCTTCGACAACCAGGGAAATCTCTACAGCATCAGTGAGCGCAATCCTGGCTACATCTTCAAGTTCACGCCCGACAGGAAGGGCGATCTGTCGAGCGGACAGCTCTACGTGCTCAAGATCACCTCGCCGACCGGCGATCGCACCGGTGAGGCCGAATGGATTCCTCTCGATCGTGACGCCGTGAAAATCGATGCGAGCGCGGCGGCTGATGCGGCGGGCGCGACTGGTTACAATCGTCCTGAAGATGTCGAGTTGGCGACCTCGACCGGAAACACCCACGGCAGCCCCAACACTCTGTTCGTCGCGATCACCGGGCTCGCCGCGCCCGTAGATAACCGGATCCTGGCGATTGATCTGCGCGAGCCGGCGGGTGGAAGCTCGCACTCGACGGCGTTCGTCTACGACTACGTGAAGGTGGGGCTCAACACGACATCGGATTTCTCGATGCCGGACAACCTCGCGCTCGATCCTGCCGGCAATCTGTTCATCGCCGAGGATCCGGGTGGCAGCTTTGCCACCAAGAGGAACGGCGACGACATCTGGGTCGCACGGCCGGGCAACGGACCGCATTCATCCGCGGTAAGCGTCGAGCGCTTCGGTAGTCTGACAGACTGCGACGCCGAGCCGACGGGTCTTTACTGGGAGAAGGGGGGTGATCGCCTGTTCGTGAACGTGCAGCACCGGGGCGGGGATCACCTTGATAAGGCGGTTGCCATTCGTCAGCGGTAGCAGGCTCGGGTCGAGCGAACCCTCGAAGCACCTTCGCAAGACTTCTTAACTGCGAGAAGAGCTAGGTGGGGGGTGCGAGGTGCTAGGTACGAGGTTGGAGGTAGAAGCGCGATGTGGTGCGCGTTACCTCCTGCCTCGAACCTAGTACCTCGCCCCTCCCACCTAGCTCTTCTCGCAGTTGGTTTCCCCCGCCTAGCTCTTCTCTCTTTTGCAGTTTCTTTACGTGTGCGCACTCAGCGTCATGGCCTTCGCGGTGCCTTTTGGCAGCCAGACCTTTACCGAGCCATCAGTAATCTGAAACCTGTCCAGCCGCATCAATCCCGGCGGGACGTCCGCCTCGCGTGGCACCACGAGAATCGTCTGGCCGAGTCCGCGCTCCTCCAGCATCACGAGAATTCTGGCGGCGCGCCGAATGTCCAGCTCCGCGAACGGATCGTCGAGCAGTAGCAGCGGCTCGGCGCCCGCATGTTTGCGCAGCGTCGCGGCCTCGAGCAACCGGAGCGCGATCGCGGCCGAGCGTTGCTGGCCGGCCGAGCCGAATAGGCGCAGGTCTCGGCCGTCGAGGGTCAGCTCCAGGTCGTCGCGATGGGGGCCGACGTGCGTGATCCCTCTTCTGAGATCGAGCGCGCGCTTTTCCTCGAAGGCGGCGAGCAGGACATCGTGTCGTGCCTCCGAGTCGGCGAATGGGCTCACATAACGCATCTGGGCGTCACCCTTCTCACCGATTCCTTGCAGCCGGTCTGAAAAGTCCGCCGAGTGATCGCGGACCCATTTCGCGCGGGCTTCGATGAGGACTGAGCCGTGTTCGGCAAGAGCGGGCTCCCAGACGGCGATCTGCTGTTCGTTGGCGGAAGATCCGCGCCGGGTCGCGTTCCGGAGCGCTGCGTTTCGCCGCGCGAGATTGGCGCGGTAGTGCTGGAGAGCTTGCAAGTATTTTCTGTCCGTCAGCGCGAGCACCAGGTCGAGATAGCGGCGCCTCTCCGTCGGCGGACCACTTACCAGCTCCAGATCGCGGGGCGAGAACATTACCGAGGGGAGTGCGCCGAGCGCGTCGCTGAGGCGGCGGACTTCACTGCCATCGATTGAGACTTTCTTGCGTTTCGCGTTGCGGTCGAATCCAACCGAGATCTCGTGCGCGTCGGGAGTATGCGCGTGCGCGGAGATGTGGAATCCTGTTGTGTCGAAGCGCGTCAGTTCCTGGTCGCGCGCGTCGCGAATCGAGCGCATGATCTGGAGATAGTAGATGGCCTCGAGGAAGTTCGTCTTGCCGTGACCGTTGTCTCCGACGATGACGGCACCGTCGGGCGGCAACTCGAGATCGACGCGCTCCAGATTCCGGAACTCGCGGATCGAGATGTTGTCGAGGCGAATGCGCTCTCTTGGCTCCTCGGATGATTCCCGAGCAGCGGATGCAGCAGCAGCGGCCTCAATGATGCTCACTTCCCCTTGAATACGGGCGCGCGCTTCTCGAGGAAGGCGCGCATTCCCTCACGCATGTCGTCGGTTGTGGCGAGCAGGCCAAAATGGTTTGCCTCGAGTATCAGACCTTCTTCGAGCGACATCTCGAGGCCGCGGTCGATCGCCTCAATGCAGAGCGCTATCGCGAGCGGGCCGTTGGCGAGAATGGTCTTCATCATCTCTCTCGCTGCGCTCATCAGCTCAGCCGCGGAGACCAGCTTGTTGACGAGACCGATTCTGTAAGCCTCGGCGGCATCGATCGTTTCGCCGGTCATGAGCAGCTGCATCGCACGTCCCTTGCCGATCAGGCGCGGGAGGCGCTGGCTCCCGCCGTACCCGGGCAAAATGCCGAGCTTGCTCTCGGGCTGACCGAACTTGGCGGCGTCGGATGCAACGCGGATGTGGCAGGCCATCGCCAGCTCGCACCCGCCGCCCAGCGCGAAGCCGTTGACCGCGGCAATGACGGGCTTGGGGCAGGTCTCGATCCTGCGGAACACATCCTGCCCTGCACGTGCACGCGCCTTCGCCAGCACCGGCGTCTGACTCGACAGCTCCGAGATGTCGGCGCCGGCGACGAACGCGCGTCCGGCGCCAGTGAGAATGACGCCGGCGATCGCATCGTCCACGCGGATCTCATTGATCGCGTCACCGAGTTCCGCGATCGTCGCGTCGTTCAAGGCGTTGAGTTTGTCGGGGCGGTTGACGGTGAGAGTCGCGACGCGATCTGCAACTTCCAGCGTCAGGAATTTGAAGGGCATCGAGATGTGTTTGTTGGTAAATTTGCCGGCATCCGTCGAGCGGCGGCGACCGCTCAAATCTACGCAGAAGCTTCGCCCGTGGGGCGATAGGATAAATGGCGCAGAAGTGGATCGTCCGTGAAGGCTCGAAGACGAAAGGATTCCGTTACAAGGGGCCCAGCGGAAGCACAATAAAGGATGCGACGCAGCTGGAGCACGTCAACGCGCTCCGGATTCCGCCGGCGTGGCGCGACGTGCACATCTCGACCAATGCCCGGTCCGCCATCCAGGTGTGGGGGTTCGACGCGCGCGGACGGAAACAGTACAAGTATCATCCACGCGCGGTCGAGAAAGGCGAGCTCCGCAAATACTACCGGGTGCGGCAGATGGCGCGCGATCTCCCGACACTGCGCGCAAAGATCCAACGCGACTTCCGCCGCAAGGGTCTGACGAAAGAGAAAGTATGCGCCGGAATCGTTCGGCTCATCTCGCAGGGATTCTTTCGCGTCGGCAGCGAGAAGTACCAGAAGGAAAACAACACCTTCGGCATCACTACGATGCGCAAATCCCACGTCCTCGTCCTCGATGACAACACGGTCGAATTCGAGTACCTCGGCAAACGATCGATCACGCAGCGGAACGTCGTCGATGGTAAGGACCTCGTTCGATTTATTACGGAGCTCCTCGGGACGCCGGGGCCCAGGCTGTTCAGGTATCTCGAAGACGGGAAGTGGCAGAATGTCGATTCACACGACGTCAACGACTACATCGAGCGGATCGCGCACTTCCCCTACACGGCGAAGGATTTCAGGACCTGGGGCGGAACGCTGCGCGCCGCGACGGTGCTGGCTGACCTGGGGAAGGGAAAGAGCCAGACCGAACGGAAGAAAAACGTCGTCACCGCGGTCCGGCTCGTTGCGTCCGAGCTCGGCAATACCCCTACTATATGTAGGAAGTCGTACGTGCATCCGGTGGTGGTGATGAAGTACCTTCGAAGCGGGACGACCATCACGCTGCCGGCGCGAGCGAAGGCAGCTCACTCGAACGGGGTTGGCTACGCACCCGAAGAGAGCGCGTTGATCGAGTTTCTGGACGAATATTTTCCTGAGCGGAGAAAAGCTCCTCGTGAAGAATAGAACTGCAACTTATGACTACCGGCCGAGGGCTGATGGCGGGTCGGCGGTGGGCTCCGGACGGGCTGTTTGGTGCGCGCGAACTGAGGCAGGGGGGTTGCGATCATTGATGCCAAACCACTTGATCAGTGTCCCACCGAGGAACAGCCCGCACGTAGCCCCAAGCCGACCCGCCCAAAGCCCTCGGCCGGTAGTCATAAGTAAATGACTCTGAACCCGAACGATCATGAGTGAAGCACTGCTCTCAGAGGTTGGGACAATCGTGTCTCCGCTTCGCCGCGTCGACCCCTCGATGAAGCACGTCCTCGCGATAGACCAAGGCACGACGGGCACTACAGCACTGATAATCGCCGCCGACGGCCGCATCGCCGGGCGCGGGTACCAGGAAATCACGCAGCACTATCCGCAGCCGGGATGGGTGGAGCACGACGCCGAGGAGATTCTCGAGCGCACGCTGCTGGCGGCGCGTGATGCGATCGCGATGAGCGGAGTGCGGCCCGACGTAATAGGAATCACCAATCAGCGGGAGACGGTGGTCGTCTGGCACCGCGACACGGGAAAGCCGCTTGCGCGCGCGATCGTGTGGCAGGATAGGCGCACTACGGAACGGTGCGCAGAACTAAGAAGTAAGACGACGTTCATCGCCGAGCGCACGGGATTACGTCCGGATCCGTATTTCTCCGCTACCAAGATCGAATGGCTGCTCAAGAAACCCGAGATCGCGTTCGTCGCGAGGAATGGACGACTGCTCGCGGGCACGATCGACACCTGGCTGATCTGGAAGCTTACCGGCGGCCGCGTTCACGCCACCGATCCCACGAATGCGTCCCGCACTCTGCTCTTCGACATCAATCGATTGAAGTGGAGCAGGGAGCTGTGCGACATCTTCAAGATTCCGATGGAGATCCTGCCCGAGGTGCGTCCTTCGGCCGGCGACTTCGGCAAAACGGTTACTTCATTCTTCGGCAAGTCTCTCCCGATTACGGGAGTCGCCGGTGATCAGCAGGCCGCGCTATTCGGGCAGGGATGCTGCGTGGCGGGGCAGGCGAAGAACACCTACGGCACGGGCGCGTTTCTATTGCTCAATACTGGGGACAAGGTCCCGAGTGCCGGAGAGGGATTGCTTGCGACCGTCGCGTGTGACGAGAGGGGTGGAGCAGCATACGCGTTGGAAGCCTCCATCTTCGTCGCCGGCGCCGCAGTCCAGTGGCTGCGAGACGGACTCGGCATTCTTTACAACGCCGCAGAGAGTGAGCGACTCGCGCGTTCGCTCGATTCCAATGAGGGCGTCTACTTCGTGCCCGCCCTCGTCGGGCTCGGCGCTCCGAACTGGGAGCCGAAGGCGCGGGGGACGCTCGTGGGTCTCACCCGAGGAACGACGCGCGCGCATCTCGCCAGGGCGGCGCTCGAAGCAATGGCGTACGGGTCGGCGGAGATGCTGGCGGTCATGGCCAAGCGGGGGCGCGTCAAATTCGAATCTCTGCGGGTCGACGGCGGCGCGTCTGCCAACAACTGGCTGCTGCAATTCCAGTCGGACATCCTCGGCATTCCAGTCGAGCGGCCCGACATGATCGAGACGACAGCGCTGGGCGCCGCGGGTCTCGCCGGAATCGCCGGCGGAGTGTGGAGTGATGCGGCCGAGTTCATCGGCACGAGACAGTTCACGCGCTTCACGCCGG
>JBGQIT010000184.1:0-6078 GCA_041498575.1 Gemmatimonadaceae bacterium | reverse complement strand
CGGTGCAGTCGCTGGCTGCGACGCTGGGCGGAACGCAGTCGCTCCACACGAACGGCTACGACGAGGCGCTGGCGCTCCCGACCGCAGACGCGGCGAAGCTCGCGCTTCGCACGCAGCAGATCGTGGCCTACGAGTCGGGTATCACTAACACTGCCGATCCGCTCGCCGGGAGCTACTACGTCGAGAGCCTTACTACCGAGCTTGAAGAGCGCGCGCTCGAGCTGATCCTGAAAGTGGATGCGCTTGGCGGCTCGGAGAAAGCCATCGCCGCGGGATTCTTCCAGGAGGAGATCGCGCGCAGTGCCTACGAGCACCAGCTGCGCGTCGAGGCCGGCGAGACGGTCATAGTTGGCGTTAATCGCTTCGCGGATGAAGATGGGCCGCCGTCCATGGCCGCTCCCGATTACTCCGCTCTGGAAAAGGCGCAAGTGAAGAGCGTGAAGGCGCTGCGAAAAAGGAGAAACGCGGCTGACGCCAAACGGGCTCTGGCTGCGCTTGAAGTGGCCTCGGCAAAGGATTCGAAGCATCTCCACCTCATGCCGCTCATAATCGACGCTGTGCGCGCGCGCGCGACTGTCGGAGAAATTTCCGAAACTCTGGCGGCAAACTGGGGTTTCTATAGGCCGCCGCTCTAGCGCCATCGCCTCGCTGCGCTTGAGCCGCTCTCCCCGACAAACTAGCTTTCAAAGCAGCGCAGTTCTCTCCCAGATCCAACATGCCCACATACGAGTTTCGTTGCCCCGAGGGCCACGAGTTCGAAAAATTCTATCGCTCCATTAGCGGCGCGCCTCGCGACGTCGCATGCCCGACTTGCGGCAAAAAGGCGGAGCGGCAGATGTCGGCGGGGGGCGGGCTCGTATTCAAGGGATCGGGATTCTACATCACCGATTACGGTAAGGACGGCAAGAAATCGCAGACTCCTCCAGCAAAGGCTAGCGAGGGAGCTTCGACGAGTAATACCGGGGCGGAGTCCGGTGGTGCGAAAGGCGAGCCGAAGGCTGGCGCCGACGCCAAGCCGTCGTCCGAACCGAAGCCGAGCGCAGAATCAAAATCGCACGAGCCAAAGCCTGCGGCCGCATCGAAATCGGCTGCCAAGAAGGCCCCGGGGAGAGCGAAAAGCGGCGAATGACAGCTGCTGATCAGATCCGCGCCGAGTTGATTCGCGCGGCGCGCGGCCTCGGCGCGCCAGAGGACGTGGATCCATTACTGGAGCGGCCGCGAGAACCCTCACACGGCGATTGGGCAACGAACCTCGCTATGGTTCTGGCCAAACCGCTCAAGGCCCGGCCTCGTGAGATCGCTGAGCGGCTGCGCGACTCGATGAGCCTTGACGCCGCGGGAGTGTCCAAGGTAGACATCGCCGGACCCGGCTTCATGAACTTCTGGATGGATGCGGGTCGCATTGCTTCTGGTCTTCGCGAAATCATCGCAGCCGACGAGAGTTTTGGCCGCAGCAAGGTCGGCGCCGGGCGCGTCGTCAACGTTGAATTCGTCTCCGCAAATCCCACTGGACCGCTACACGTCGGTCACGGACGCCAGGCGGCGCTCGGAGACGCCATCTCGACGCTGCTCGAGGTCACCGGCTGGAAGGTGACACGCGAGTTCTATTACAACGACGCCGGCGTGCAAATCGACAATCTCGCTGCGAGCGTCGAGGCACGGATCAATGAGCTGAGGGGAAACCCCGCACAGGTTCCGGAGGGCGGTTATCACGGCGAGTACATCCGGGAGCTGGCCGAGCGATACAGTGCGAGTGGGGAAGGGCTATCGGTCCGCGAGTTCGCGGTGCGGGAGCTGCGAAAGGAGCAGGATCTCGATCTGCAGGCCTTCGGTGTGCGCTTCGACCGCTACTTCCTCGAATCGTCGCTCTACACGGAAGGGATGGTGGAAGCCACCGTGAGGCTTCTGATCGCGTCGGGAAAGACGTACGAGCACGAAGGCGCGCTCTGGCTTCGCACCACCGACTTTGGCGACGACAAGGATCGCGTAATGCGAAAGAGCGACGGGACATACACCTATTTTTTGCCCGACGTCGCCTATCATGTCACCAAGTGGGAGCGCGGCTTCCGCCGGGCAATCGATGTTCAGGGAGCCGATCACCATAGCACGGTGACGCGGGTCCGCGCCGGTCTGCAGGCGCTCGACATGGGCGTGTCCGAGAAATACCCGGAGTACGTGCTCCACCAGATGGTGACGGTGATGAAGCACGGCGAAGAAGTAAAGATCTCCAAGCGCGCGGGCAGCTACGTGACGGTTCGCGAGCTCGTCAACGAGGTGGGGCGCGACGCGGTGCGCTACTTCTTCCTCATGCGGAAGAGCGACTCGCAGCTGATCTTCAACGTGGATCTCGCGGCTTCGCAGTCGGAGGAGAATCCGGTCTACTACATCCAAATGGCGCATGCGCGCATGTGCGGAATCTTCCGCGTCGGAGAAATCGACCCGGAGTCGGTGACGGCCGAGAATGTGAACTTCGACGTGCTGAACGAGCCGGAGGAGCAGGAGCTGATCAAGGCCCTGCTCGACTTTCCCGCGCTGGTCGAGTCCGCGGCCGAAACGCTCGAGCCGCAGCGCGTCGCAACCTATCTTCTCGAAACGGCGCGGCTCGCTCACCTGTGGTATCACAAGCACCACGTTCTCGAGCAAGCGGACGATGTAACCCGCGCGCGTCTGGCGCTCGCGCGGGGCGCGCAGGTCGTACTGCGCAACGGGTTGGGAATCCTCGGCATTACGGCGCCGGAGCGGATGTAGTTGCTGCGGGCGTTAGCGCGGTTACCATTATCAGCCTGACCATTTCTCAAACGATATAGGTACGAATGTCGGTACTCGTTGTTGGCTCGGTCGCGCTCGACTCGGTCGAGACGCCCTTCGGAAAAGCGGACGATGTACTCGGCGGGTCGGCGACTTTCTTCGCCGCATCGGCGAGTCATCTCACCAAGGTGAGCGTCGTCGGCGTCGTCGGCTCCGACTATCCCATCGCGAAGCTCGATCCTTTGAAGAAACGCGGTGTCGATTTCAGCGGCCTGGAGCGCGCCGAAGGGCAGTCTTTTCGCTGGCGCGGCCGCTATCGGCACGATCTCAATTCGGCCGAGACTCTGGAGACGCACCTGGGTGTCTTCTCCCACTTCAGTCCCAAGATTCCGGAGAAGCTCCGCTCGTCGCCGTATCTCTTTCTCGCCAACATCGACCCGCGCCTGCAACTCGATGTCCTGGGGCAGGTCGAGAAGCCGAAGCTGGTCGCGTGCGACACGATGAACTTCTGGATCCAGAGCCGGCGCGCCGACGTTCTCAATCTTCTGGGGCACGTCGATCTCATGACGCTCAATGACGCGGAAGCACGCCAGCTGACGGAGAAGGCCAATCTCGTTCAGGCGGCGCAGTGGATCATGGCGCGCGGACCGCGGCACGTCATCATCAAGAAGGGCGAGCACGGCGCCTTCATGTTCACCGAGAAGTCGATCTTCTTCGCGCCGGCGTTTCCGCTGGAAAATGTGTTCGATCCTACGGGCGCCGGCGACGCGTTCGCCGGAGGATTTATCGGCTATCTCGCCGCGACCGGCGATCTGAGCGATGCCAACATGCGCCGCGCGGTCATTTACGGCTCGGTGATGGGCTCGTTTGCCGTCGAGAAGTTCTCGATCGAGCGCCTCATGACGGTGAGCCGCGCTGAGATCGATCAGCGCATGCGTGAGATGCGGCGGCTCGTGGCGTTCGAGGAGGAGCTGCCCGCGTGAGCGATGACGCGCTTCGCTACGGAAGCGCTGGAGTCGACATCGATGCTTCCAACGCGGCAAAGAAACGGATCAGGAAGCTCGCCGAATCCACATTCACCAAAGGTGTCGTAGGCGGCTTCGGTGGCTTCGGCGGAATGTTCCGAATTCCTCCGAATCTCGAGAAGCCTGTTCTTGTCTCGAGCGCCGATGGCGTGGGAACCAAGATCAAAGTGGCGATCGAGTCTGGCCGGCACGATACGATCGGCCGGGATCTCGTGAACCATTGTGTGAACGACATTCTGGTCCAGGGGGCGCTCCCTCTCTTCTTTCTGGACTACATAGCGTTCGGAACGCTCGACCCCACTGTCGCCGAAGCGGTCGTGGCGGGGGTTGCCGCCGGATGCCGTGAGAACGGTTGCGCGCTAATAGGCGGGGAAACCGCCGAAATGCCCGGTTTGTACGCGCCTCCGGATTACGACTTGGCGGGGTTCATCGTCGGATATGTGGAAGAGAATCGAATTCTCGGACCGCACGCTGTGCGACCTGACGATGTCCTGATTGGTCTTCCAAGCTCGGGATTGCACACGAACGGATACTCGCTCGCGCGGAAGATCATAGCCGAAAGGTTGAAGCTGCGAATGGGTGACGTGTTTCCCGGTGGTGGCGGGAAGGTGGCGGATGTTCTGCTCGCGGAACACCGCTCATACCTCGCGGCGGTCAAGCCGGTGCTGGATCGGATTCACGCTATGGCGCACATCACCGGCGGAGGATTGCCGGAGAATCTTGATCGCGCGCTGCCGCAGTCGCTGGACGCCGTATTAGACACCTCGAGCTGGAAAGTTCCAGCTGTTTTCAGGGTTTTGCAGGAGGCGGGTTCAGTGAAGCCCGCAGAGATGTACCGAACGTTCAACATGGGTGTAGGAATGGTCGTTATCTGCGCGCCGTCCGATGCAAAGGCAGTACTGTCGGCGGCTTCCGCGGCGGGAGTTGCGGGCTGGATCCTCGGCACGCTCCGATCCGGGTCGGGCGCAGTCATACTTTCTTGAGGACTTATCGATGAAAGCTCGTTTGTTCGTTTTGTTCGCAGCACTCGCGCTCGCCGCTACTTCGGCCGGCGCCCAGGTCGACACGCAGCGCTGCCCGCAGGGAAACGTGGGTGCCCCAATCCCGGATCAGACGCGCGCCTCCCAGGACGCGTGCCAGAAGGCGATCGATCTGTTCCAGTACCTGGCGCCCCAGCTCGCCACGAGCGTCGCGGGCGGCAACGCCACACTCGGCCAGGCCGGAAGCCTGGGTGGCCTCGGCCACTTTTCTGCCGGCTTCCGAGTCAACGCGCTGCAGGGAAGTCTCCCGCAGGTTCAGAACGTCACGCCCTCTGTGACGGGCGCGGTAAAGAGTAATTACGACACCAAGACTCAGCTCTTTCCGATGCCGACCGCCGAGCTCGCGATCGGAATCTTCAAGGGCCTTCCGCTCGCAATTACCAACGTTGGTGGGATCGACTTGTTGGTGAGCGCGGCTTATCTGCCCGAATTCAACAGCAGCGGAGTTAGCGTCAAAGTCCCCAATGGATCGCTCAAGCTTGGCTACGGCGCGCGCGTTGGAATTCTGCAGGAATCGCTACTCGTCCCGGGCGTCTCCGTGAGTTACGTGCGCCGGGATCTGCCCACTGTCGACATTGCCGCGAACAGCGGCAACGACTCGCTAAACGTCAATAACTTCAACCTGAAGACAACCGCGTGGCGCGTTGTCGCGAGCAAGGGACTGCTATTGTTCGGGATCGCAGCCGGCGTTGGTCAGGACAAGTACGAGTCGTCCACGGACGTCAGTGCGCACCTTGCCGCACGAACGGTCCCGCCTGTCGCAGCGTTCAATAGCACTCCGGTATCACTTTCTCAGAGCATCACCCGCACGAATGTCTTTGCGGATTTGTCCATGAACCTTCTGCTTTTCAAGCTCACCGGCGAAATTGGACAAGTATCCGGCGGCACCATCAACACCTACAACACCTTCAGTGGCACGCAAGCAGCCGATTCCAGAATCTACGGATCGGTCGGAGCTCGATTCGGATTCTAACGACGAGCGCGACGCAGAGTACATGCGTCGCGCGCTCGCCCTCGCCCAACAAGGGTGGGGTCAAACAGCGCCGAGCCCTATGGTCGGCGCTGTCGTCGTTCGCGACGGAGTCATCGTCGGCGAAGGCTACCACGCGCGCTATGGTGATGCGCACGCCGAAGTAGTGGCGCTCAAGGCGGCGGGTGACCGTGCGCTTGGCTCGACCATGTACATTACCCTCGAGCCGTGCAACCACTTCGGAAAGACGCCGCCCTGTACCGAAGCCATCCTCGAGGCTCGCGTGAAGCGGGTG
>JBGQIT010000183.1:0-6091 GCA_041498575.1 Gemmatimonadaceae bacterium | reverse complement strand
GGGAGCGCGACGTTGACGATGGAGCTGTCGATGACCTGCATCAGCGCCGCGAGCACTACCGCGAACGCGATCAGATATTTGTGCGGCGCGCCCTCTATCGGGGCGGCGAGCGGCTCTACGAGGGGCCCGTCGTCGGGCTCGGATTCCTGTTCAACTTCGCTAACGACTGACATCGCGTGTCAGTCAATGTAATCCCTATGCCACTAGACCCGGCTCAGGGATTCTGCTGACCCGTGTCCGCCATTCGCCCCTGTCTCGCCGCGACCGAGTCGGCCACGGACATGCTCTTCTTGACGGCTTTGGCACCCGGAATTGTCGAGTTGGCAAAAATGCTGTCCCTCTCACGCTGCGTGAGCGCCGGATTCTTATTCGGCGAGTCATCCTTGCCGTCGCAGGCGGCGAGGGCAAGCGTGAGGACGACGCCAACGACTGCAATTCCGCGCTTGGACATTGAGGCCTCGATCAGGTGGGCGTGTTGGTAGAAAGGTGTCGTTGTACCGGTTTCGGCGCTGGCCGGGACTGCTCACTCAACAATTTCGTCGTGAACCGCTGGCCCTCCGAAATCCGCTCGACTTCGAGGGCGATGGCCTCGACCGCTTGTTCGATGCGGGCGAGCCGGGCCTCTGCCAGAGGTGGAGTGGAATCCCTCTCGAGCCGAGCCTCTTCCTTACGGTGTGCGACCGCCGCTTGCGCGATCGCTTTTATCGAGTAAGCGATGGAGGTAAAGAAAACCACCGCGACAATTGCCTTTGCCGGATCATCCATATTGTGCCTGGGGGAAGTTTATGAGTCCCTACGGTTCAAAGTTGAAATTGGTTTATGCGGGTGCTCCCGCCGCCGCGCCATTTGCGCCGGAGGTAGCGTTCCCGCCCTTTGGCCGGAAGAGCAGCAGGAACAGGATGAACACCACAAGTGCGCCGGCCGATGGAACCAGCCAGATCGAATGCCAGTCGTGCGTGACCTTGAGGCATTCATGCGCGGCTGCCGCCGCATCGGTACAGGACGGGTTGGCCGTGGCGTAGCGGTTCACAACAGTGCCGGACACGAACGCGCCGATGAAGTATCCGAGCCCGTTGGTGACGAAGTTGATGAGTCCTTGCGCCGCGGCACGCACTTTCTCGCCCGCGCGCTGATCGGTATAGATCTGCCCGGCGACGAAGAAGAAATCGTAGCAAACGCCGTGTAGCAGAATCCCGATATAGATGAGCGCCATTACGGGGCCAACAGCAGCCATGCCGAACGCGAGATAGCGAAGCGTCCACGCCGCCATACCTACGAGCATGATGACCTTGATTCCGAATTTCCGTAGCGCGAACGGAAGCAACAGCATGAATCCGATCTCGGACCACTGCCCGAACGTCTGGATGAAGGCTGGATTGGGTGCGCCGACCTCATTCAGGAATGGATTGGCAAACGTGTAGTAGAACTGGAGCGGGATGCAGAGAAGAAAGGATCCCGCCACGAAGATGAAGAAGTCACGGTTCTTGAGCAGACCAAGCGCGTCGAGCCCAAGCGCGTCGTGCACGCTGAACCTCGAGCCCGCTGCTTTCGGCGGAGTGTGCGGAAGCACGAGTGAGTAGGCCGCCATGACGATCGAGGCGCCCGCAGCAAGGCGCATCGGCAGAACGAGCGCGTCGGCGTGAAACACTTTTCCAACCAGCGTTCCCGCGACAATCCAACCGATGGTTCCAAGAACCCGTATGAATGGAAAATCGCGGGCAGGGTCGCGCACGTGGTGGAAAGAGATCGAGTTCGTCAGCGAGAGCGTCGGCATGTAGCACAACGCGTACAGAATGAGCAGCGGATAAAACGTGGCGAAGGTCGTCTGCAGGGAGACGAGGTACATCAGGATGCCGCCGATCAGGTGCAGCATGGCGAGAAGCTTCTCGCTCGAGAAGTAGCGGTCGGCGATGACTCCCATGAAAAAAGGCGATACCAGCGCCGCTATCGCCGTCGCACCGTACGCGAGACCGATCTCCCGATCCGTAAAGTGCAGCGTCTGGCCGAGATACGTCCCCATCGTCACGAACCAAACCCCCCAGATGAAATACTGGAGGAACATCATGGCCGAGAGCCGCGTTCTTGCGCTCACGGCAGCTCCCGAATGCGGACATTGCGGATGGAAAGGGTTCCGTCGTGATCGCCTTGAATCCCGATATAGCCCTTTGGCGCCGTCCCGTATTTCGGATACGCGACGAACTTGCTGGCCTTGACCTTCGCTTGCCAATCCGGGCTTCCGAGGACGTACTCGAGGAGCTTCTGTCCGTTCAGCCAGTGCTGGACGGTATCACCCTTGACCACGAGCAGCGACGAGTTCCACTCATTCGCCGGCTTCACCACGCCTGCGGGTGATGGATAGAGCGCGTAGGCCGCGCCGGCCGAGGTGAGCCTGCTTTTTCCGTCGGGATGACCGGCGTCGTCGAGTAACTGGTACTCGGGTGCGCTCCAGTAGATGTGATCGTACTCTTCGGTGCCGCGATAGAAGACTCCCGCGTTGCCACCCGGGCTCAGCTTCCAATCGAGGGCCAGCTCGAAGTTTCCGAATTGGTCCTTCGTCAGGAGGTCACCCACCGACCCTGTCTTGGTCAGCGTACCATCGACGATCTGCCAGCCGGCGGGCAGTGTCGCCTGCTTATAACCTCGCCAGGCCGCCGTGCTGGTTCCGTCGAATAGCGGTCGCCATCCGGCGGCCCGCTGCTCGGCGGTCAACGTCGTGGTTCCTGAAGCGGTACTGCTACTCGAGGCCGGCGTGCTGTTCCCCATCGGTGTGCAGGCGAGGGCGAGCAGCGCCACCTGAGAGATCATTGCCGCGCGAGCGGCAGGTCGATGCATCATGGCTTCCTCTTGAAGAATTATTCAGACTGCCCAACCGGCGCGATACTCTCGCGTCAGGTACTGATTTGCATCGGCGATGTTGGTAACCCGCATATTATCGCCGTCGTACAGGATCTTTCGGCCCTGCCCCGTGCGCAGCGCGACGATCCCGAGTAGCATCGTCTCGGTGAGCTGGGCCGCGTACTCGAGCGGCGAGCTCGATTTCGTTTCGCCCTTGATGGCCTTCACCCAGTTCATCTCGTGGCTCCACGTGATTCGCGCGTAGGTCTTCGGCACCAGCGCCGCATCCTCGGCGAGCGACACCGGAAAGAGGCGAGGATTGGAGCCGTACGTGTCGTTCATCAGAATTCCCTTATCTCCGATGAAGATCACGCCGCCTTCGCTCTTCAACGTGACATCGTCGGGCAGAACGTCGGGCCGAGGAGGATAGAGCCCACCGTCATACCAATTGAGCTTGACGGGAGGCTGCGCGCCGCGCGCCGGGAACTGATAGTGCACCGCGGTCGCGACCGGATACGAGACCGGCTTGTTGTATCCCCGCGCTTCCCGCGTTCCCGCCGCTGCTTTCGAATCGGGTGGAATCGGCATCGTGCCCCACTGCGTCGATGTGGCTTCGATGCTGGTCGGATACGTGAGTCCAAGCGCCCAGAACGGATGATCGATCAGATGCGCTCCCATGTCGCCGAGCGCGCCGACGCCGAAGTTGACCCAGCCGCGCCAGTTGAATGGGTGATAGATCGGATGATAGGGGACCTCTTCCGCGACGGGGCCGACGTAAAGATCCCAGTTCAATCCCGGCGGCGCCGGATAGGAACCCAGCGCGGACGCCAAAAGCTGGTTCACATAGCGGAAGCTGAATGGATTTCCGAATGGGCTCGGTGGAGGAGGAGCGGGCGGAGCGCCTGTCGGCCGCGGCACCCCCTGCGGCCAATAGACGACCGGACGATTTGTCCAGACATGCACTTCCCGCACGGGGCCGATGATGCCGGCCTGAATCCACTCGTTGATCAGCCGCGCGCCGTCACTCGAATGACCCTGGTTTCCCATTTGAGTCACGATCTTCGGATTCGCCAGCGCCAGATCGCGCAGGACACGCGCTTCGTGCACGGAATAGGTAAGCGGCTTCTGCACGTACACATGCTTCCCGTTCTGCATCGCGGCCTTTGCGATTACGGCGTGCAGGTGATCCGGAGTAGCGATCACGATTCCATCGATGTCTTTCTGCTTGTCGAGCATCTCGCGGAAATCCGGGTACCGAGTTGCCTTGTCGAATTTCTGCTTGAGCGTGATGCCTTCTGGCCTGTCCTTCTTCTGATCGTCCTTCAGCTTTTCCGCCACCTTGGTGGCGGAGTAGGCGAAATCGACGTCGGCGTAGGCGACGAGATTCTCGGTCTTCGCCAGCTCCAGCGCGTTTTCAGAGCCCATCCCGCCAAAGCCGACGACGGCGAAGTTGATCGTGTCGCTCGGCGCCTGAAACCCGGGTCCTCCGAGGACGTGGCGCGGCACGATCATTACACCGAGCCCGATCTTCCCCGTGTCCGCGACGAACTTGCGCCGCGTGACCTTCTTGGCCTTCATGAAATGCGTTCTCCCGTTTTGTGTGTATCGTCCACTGGCCGCAATCAATACCTCAGGGCGTGCAGATACCGATAGCTGTTGCGGATCGTGGCGACGGGATCGGCGGGCTGGTCGTGTTCCACGAAGTAGTGCTTGATCCCGGCCTTGTCGCTCTGGGCGAAGATCTTGGGGAAGTCGATCGTGCCCTTGCCGACATCGACCATCTTGTTATCGGGCGGACCCGCCGAATCCTTCACGTGCACCATAGCGAAACGCTTCGGATGGCGATTGAAGAAGTCGATCGGATCGCCGCCGCCGAACACAACCCAGTACAGATCCATTTCGAAGTCGACCAGCGACGGGTCCGTCTTGTCCAGCATCATGTCGAGAGGGCGCACACCGCCGACGGGCCTGATCTCGAAATCGTGATTGTGGTAGGCGAGCCGAAGTCCTGCTGCTTTTGCCTGTGGGCCCAGCTGGTTGAGGAGATCGATGATTTTATTCCAGTCGTCCACAGATTTGCGCCGCTCCTCTGGGATATACGGCATTGTCACCCACTGGTGCCCGATCGCCTTGGCGTCGGCGAACGCCCTGACGGAATCCTTCTCCAGTGTGTCGAGGCCAATATGGGACGACGGCGAAGTGAGTCCATTCTGCTTGAGCAGCGCGCGAATCTGCGCGGGTGTCCGGCCGAAGTATCCGGCGAATTCGACTTCCTTGTATCCGATCTGCGCGACCTTGCGGAGCGTGCCTGGAAGATCCGCTTTCATCAAGTCGCGAACGGTGTAGAGCTGGAGGCCGACTTTTTTCAGCTTTCGCTTTGGTGCCAGGAGAATTCCATCAGCCAGGGCATCTCGGCTCGCGATCCCGAGGGCGGCGACGCCGAGCGTGGCGAGGAATGTGCGGCGGGTGTGTAGTGTCACAGAGCTGGGGTGAGAGTGCAGCTAGTATGGAGAGCCGGCTCCCGCTCCGCAATAAAGCGGTCCTGATCGCACCAACGACCTTACCGAATTGTGGCGACGGCCAAGGGCGGCTGTTCAGTCGGCGGTTTCCCCGTCAATTGAGACCGGTCGTTCGTTGCCACGATGTCATCGCGTCTTCGGGATGGCAGCGAAAACGCAAATACGCTTCCCACTCCCTCCGGAAATTCCGCCCACGCTCGCCCGCCGATCGATGCCACCGTCTCCCGAACTATGGTGAGCCCGAGCCCACTGCCGTCGGCACAAGTCACGGTGTCGCCGTGGGCGCGGTAGAACTCCTGAAAGAGCTGCTCCCGCTTGTCCGCGGGGACGCCGATTCCGTTGTCAGAGACCCGGATGACTATCTCTCTGCCTCTCTCCGTATCCGGCCCCTCGAAGACTGCTTCGACCGCGACCCAGCGCTCACCCTTGGTGCTGTCGGAGTATTTGATCGCATTCGATACGTAGTTCATCAGGCAGAGCTCCACGGTTGCTGCATCCACCTCGATCGACGGAAGGTCGTTCGCGATGCGCACATCGACGTCTCTTGCCGTTGCGGCTTCCCGGAGCTCTTGAGCTGCCTCTGTTGCTACCTCTTGGAGCAGAACGTTGCGGCAATGCCTGGAGTCCGCTTGTGTTCTCGCCAGCGATTCCAGGTTGGACAGAACACGTTTCAGGCCCTCGGCGTTTTTCGTGATGATTGCCTCGAATTCCTTCCGCTGGGCTTCATCGGCCCATGC
>JBGQIT010000182.1:0-6103 GCA_041498575.1 Gemmatimonadaceae bacterium | reverse complement strand
GCCGAGATTCTCGACGAGCGCCCACCAGAAAAGGAGAGCCCGGTCGCGGAAAGTTTCGTAGCGGTGGAAGCTGAGATCCTCGAGAATCAGCGTGAACGCGGTCAGCGCGGTACCGAGTCCGTAGGCAGTGAGATAGAAGAGGCCCGCGAAATTCCAGTCGACCACGCCCGTCGCGAGTCCGAGAGCCAGAGCGATCAAACCAGCTGCCTCGATCACCGGCGCCAACAGCTCTACGAACACGTAATACGGGAAAACGAAGAGGCCCGTCACGCCATATCGGGGATTGAACAACATTCGGCGGTGTCTCCACAGCACGTCAGCCAGCCCACGATGCCAACGATCGCGCTGTCGCCCGAGCACTTTTGCCGACTCCGGCACTTCGGTCCACGCCACCGGATCGGGAACGAACGCGATCTTTCCGGGGCCGCCGCGCTCGTACGACAGCCTCTTCAGGCGCAGCACCAGCTCCATGTCTTCGCCGACCGTATCATGGAGATAGCCGCCCGCATTCAGCACCGCGTCGCGCTGAAACAGTCCAAAGGCTCCGGAGATGATGATGTTCCCCCCGAGCCGATTCCATCCGAGACGTCCGAACAGAAATGCGCGGAGGTATTCGACGACCTGAACCCCGGGCAGCAGGCTGGTCGGAACGGAGGTCCTGACGACACGTCCGTGTTTCACTTCCGATCCGTTGACGACTCGAATCGTTCCCCCCGTCGCGACAACGTCGGTCTCGTAAAGAAAAGGACGTATCATCCGCTGCAACCCATCCGCTTCGATCAGAGTGTCGGCATCCATTGCGCACACCAGCTCACCGCTCGCGAAGCTGAGCCCGACGTTCAGGGCATCGGCCTTTCCTCCGTTGTCCTTGTCGACGACGACGAGCGCAGGGTACGTCGCGGAGCGATAGAGCGACCGCACCAGTTTCGTCTTGATGCGCTGCTCGTAGATGGTCTTCACGGGTACGAGGTCGAACTGCTCGATGAGAACCTGGACGGTCCGATCCTTCGACCCGTCGCTTATCACGATCACCTCGAGATTCGGGTACTGGAGCGCCAGCAACGCGCGCAGGCTCGCATCGATCGTGGCTTCCTCATTGTACGCCGGAGCGAGAATCGAAATCGTGGGCGAGAGGGTCGAGCTTAACAGCAGATGGCGGCTCTCATCCGCTATGAGGAGCATGTGGCGGCGCAGCTCCAGCAGGGAGCTGACGAGCAGAATCAGATACCAACCGTTGACGGCGAGGAAGTACAAGAGCACGACGAACTGGCCCTTGAGCAGAATCTGGGTGATTCCGGCCTGCATGAAGTCGCTCATGCCGAGGCCGCCGCGGCGGGGAGGTCGAGAACCTGCTGCGCCATGTCAGATGCGAACGCGTCGTCTTCCTTGAGCGCCCGCCGCAGGAACAGAACGCCGGGTGCACCAATCGATCGAAGAGCGAGACCCGCCGCGCGCCGGACTCTCCAGGCCGAGTCGCGCAGACAAGATGCCAGCAATGACGCGGCCTTCCAGTGCTGCATCCGTCCGAGTCCTTGCGCCGCGGCGGCTCTGACGCTCGAGTCCTTATCGTTCAACAGCTCAATAAGTCGCTCGGCCCCCGGGGCATCGCCCACGGCGCCCAACAATTTCGCGGCCGCGATCCGAACGCCAACATCCTGGGTGCGCGACAGACGCAGAGCGGCTGGCCCGAAGCTTGGTTCCGCCAGCGACTCGGCGACGCGAAGACCCGCTTCCGCCGCTCGCCCGGTATGTCTCTCGAGGAACGTGGCGAGCGGTCCCGCCACGACACCGCCCATTCGCAGGAGCGCGTTCTGCACCGCGAAGCGTGCCTGGGTCGCGGGGTCCGCCAGCAAAGTCAACATGGCGGAGATGACAGTGACGGATGGCTGAGCGGCCGCCCATTCCGCGGCTTGTGCGCGCACGGCCGCGTGAGGATCCGAAAGCAGCCGCTGGACCAATGGATCCACCACATCCAGACGCGACAGGATGCGAGCGCCGCGAAGACGCCGCGACCACCGGCTGCTCTCACACAGTTTTCGGGCGCGATCTACCACGCCGACCTGCCGCGCGACGAAACTGAGTCTTTCCTTCGCCGCTCCACTGAGGTGGCGCGACATCTCGAGGAAGGCGATCACCTGCACATCGTGCGGAAGCCGCCGAAGAACTTCGATCTCCTCGACGTTCACGGTTCCGCGGGTCGCCAGATGCGCCAGCGAATCACGCGCCGATGCCGTCAGCCGTTGGATCCGCCGTTCGTAGAAAAAGAGCCAGAGCCCATGGGCGAAGAAGAGACAGACCGCGAGCACCAGGAGTCCGATCTCCACCAGCATCACGATGTTGAGGAGTTGTCTGCTTATCATGCCTGGCCCTGCTTCAGCATTGCGCGAACCTTGTGCATCAGTACTGGAACGCTGAACGGCTTGGCGATGTGGTCAGCGGCGCCTAGCTCGAGAGCGGCAAGTACATCGCGCTCGCCCGTGCGCGATGTCAGCATCACGACACTGCTCGACCTCGTTATTTCGCCGGCCTTGAGCCGGCGCAGTACGTCGAGCCCATTCAGCGCGGGGATGTCGACGCCGAGCAGGATCAGGGATGCCTGCACCTCGGGCGCGCTTCCGGTGAGCGCTGCCACGGCGGTCTCGCCGTCGGCAAAAGTAGCGACGCGCAGGCTGCGGCTCTCCATTGCGTGTTGCAGCAGGGATACGAGCGCCGTGTCGTCGTCCACGATGGCGACATCCACGCGACGCGTCATCGGTCCCATGGCCTTCACCCCGGAGATGCCGACGCGGATTACGCCACCGCTCGTTCTGACGCCGCCGATCGCTCTGACTTGCTCGAGGGCTTTCAGCGCCTGGTCCCGCAACACGGCAACGGTATCGCCATCGGACTGGTACTGCGCGACGCCTCCGCTGCAGGCGACGTGGACCCTCTGTCCATCTTCCGACAGGAAGCTCTGGTTGGCGATTTTGGAGCAGACCTGAGTCAGCTTGATCGCGGCGTGCTCCTTGGTGCTTCCGTACATGCCGACCGTGAAATCCGGTCCGCCCCACCAGCCGACAACGTCTTCCGCGCGAAAGGATTTTGGGAGCAGCTCGCCGATGGCGCGCAATACCACATCGCCGGTGCCGCGACCGAAGGTGTTGGCGAGGCTCGCGAAGGCGTCGACCTGAAGGACGGCGATGGAATATGGATCGGATTTTCTCCGCGCCAGCCGCAGAAAGCGGTCGATCTGCTCGGTCGCTTTGTGTGCGATCGGCAAACCCGTAAGCGGATCCGTCTCCACAGGGGCGCGCCGCGCCTTCACCCCGGTGAGGCGGTTCTCGATCCGCATCATCAGCTCGGCCGGGACGAATGGCTTGCCGACGTAGTCGTCCGCGCCCGCGGCAAACACCCGCTGCACGCTCGCCTGATCTGTATGGCCCGAGAGAAAGATCACCGGCAGCTCGCTCCAGCGGGGATCGCTTCTCACTACCCGGCAGAGCTCGGTTCCGCTGATCTTCGGCATCTCGAGATCCAGGAGAATCAGATTCGGCTTCGTTTCGTCGAGCACGGTCCAGAATCGAAGCGGATCGTTCACAGCCGTCACGGTCATTCCGCGCTTTCCGAGCAGAGTCGTCAGTCCACGCGACACCATCGGCTCGTCGTCTACGACGAGAATCCTGCGGCCCTCGAGGGAGGAATCCTCGGATGCCGCCCCGGCGCCGTTCGGCGCCGAGGCCTGCGAGCGCGACGAACCGGTCGCCGGTTGTGGCGCCGGCGGAGGAGCCGGCACACCTACTAGGCTCTCTCGAAGCGCGAGGAGCTGCTCGGAAATCGAAACGCCGTCGATCGCAGTGAGAGACTCGCTCGCAAACCGTTCGGCGAGGTCGCGAGCCACCTGCGCTCCCTTTTCGAAGCCGAATCGGGCGGCCAGCTCGGCAATTTCTTTCGCGTCTCGTTCAGCCGCGGCCTTCAAATCGGTGGACAGCCCGGCGTCGAGCAGCGCGATTGCCGCGTCGTCGAGCTTGTCGATCTTCTGGAAGGTGGGAGGGCGGGCGCGATCCCACGACGCGAGTACAGCGGCCGCGATGTGCTCACCGTGCGATGCCTGAGGCGGAAGAACCTCGACACCACCCATTTTCCCTAGCTCTCGCAACATCTCTTCCATGTCCACCGGCGCAAGGAAGAAGCGATCGACATGGACTTCCTTGAACGCGTGCAGTGCGGTCTCTGCCTGCTGCATGGAGATGGAGAATGCAACCCGCACATCGTCGCTCGTGTCTTTGGCGCGACGGGCTATGTATATGGAATCAGCTGTAGGGAGAGCGTCGCTGAGGAGGACCAGGCGGGCATCGCCAAAAGCAGCAGCCCGGCCCATCTGCTGGGCGTTGTCAAACTCGCTGATGACGACGCCACGGAGCCTCAGTCCGATCTCGCGAACTATTTCCGCGGGTATTCCCCACACCAGGAGTTTGACGGGTTCCGTCATCTCCTACAGAACATACCGCTCCCCGCCGGGTGTCGCTGAGCGGTGCAACTGGGGTCGGCCGGGCCCGCTCATACGGTCGTCTGCTTGGCCAGCGCCAGAACGGCATTCCATTCCGCCGCGCCGACTTTCTGAACCGAGAGGCGGTTGCCCTTTTGAAGGAGGGCCATGCCCTCGAGTTCGGGCTTCGTCCGCATCTCGCTGAGGGACACGAGCCGCGGAAGGCGCTCGATGGCCTGGATATCCACCATCGACCAGTACGACTCCCCGCTCTTGCTCCTCGGATCGTAATGCGGATCCTTCGCGTCGAGCGCCGTGTGGTCAGGATACCCTTCCCGGACGATCTCGACGATTCCCACTATCCCCGGGCTGTCTCCGCCGGAGTGGTAGAAGAAGGCCAGATCGCCCTTCTTCATCTCGTCACGCATGAAATTCCGCGCCTGGAAATTCCTGACGCCGTCCCAGTGAGTTTTTCGAGTGGGCAGATTCCAGAGATCGTCGAAGGAGAACGAGTCGGCATCCGACTTGAGAAGCCAGTAGTGCCTGTCTTTCTGCAAGGGTCGCGTAACCTTTGCCATTCAGCTCACTCCATTAGCAAGAGACAGCTCCCAGTGGAACCTAACCGGCGAAGCGCCGTAGATTGGAGTACATCATAACCATTCATCCCAGCAGGCCAGTCACCATGCATCGCCTAAACTTGCGGACGTCCCCCCTCGGCGTCCCCGCCCTCTCGCTACTGCTCGCTGCTGCGGGCACTCTGTCCGCGCAGACGACCGGCGCTCCACTTACGTATCCGGCCGCCGTCCGCGGCACCCAAGTCGATGATTACCATGGAACGAGCATCGCCGATCCTTACCGCTGGCTCGAGGATGTCGATGCGCCGGCGACGAAGGCGTGGGTAGTAGCCCAGAACAAGCTCACCGATTCCTTCCTGGCGACGATCCCCGAACGACCGGCGATAAAAGCCAGGCTCACGCAGCTCTGGAATTACGCGCGGTATTCGGCCCCGTTCAAGGAGAACGGGCGCTATTTCTATTTCCAGAACACGGGCCTTCAGAATCAGAGCGTGCTGCTCGTGCAGGATGGTCGAAACGCCGCGCCCCGCGTGCTGCTGGACCCGAATACGCTCTCGGCCGACGGCACCGTCGCGCTTTCGGGGACGGCGGCGTCGGACGACGGACACTACCTCGCCTACAGCATCTCGACCAGCGGCTCCGACTGGCAGGAGCTGCACGTCCGGGATGTGAACATCGGGGGGCGGGATCTCCCTGACACCGTGAAGTGGGTCAAGTTCTCCGGCATTTCGTGGACGCACGACAACAGGGGCTTTTTCTACTCGCGTTACGACGAGCCGACGTCGGGCAACAAGATGACCAACACCAACCGCAACCATAAGCTCTACTACCATCGTGTCGGCCAGCCGCAATCGCGCGACGAGCTGGTCTACGATCGGCCCGACCAGCCCGACTGGCTGTTCGACGGCACCGTCACCGACGATGGCCAGTACCTCATCATAACTGTCTCTCAGGGGACCGATGTCCGCACGCGGCTGTACTTCATCGATCTCGACAACCCTGGCAAGCCGGAGATCGACAATCCGGTTGTGAGGCTGATCGACAAGCTCGACGCCGAATACTC
>JBGQIT010000181.1:0-6106 GCA_041498575.1 Gemmatimonadaceae bacterium | reverse complement strand
GTTCGATTCCCCTTGGGGCTATTCGGCGGGCTGACTGACAATCAGCCCGGTTTCAAGGAAGGTGCGAAGTGAGGAAGGGGTATCCGACCCTGACTCCAGTAGTTGGGGCCGTAGCTCAGCTTGGTTAGAGCACTCGACTGTCACTCGAGAGGTCGCGGGTTCGAGCCCCGTCGGCCCCGTAGTTTTTTTCGGAGTTCAGTTGCAGGAAGCGGCTCGCGGTGATTGCTGCGAGTGAAGTGATGTTGCCCTGGTGGTGAAACTGGTAGACACGCCATCTTGAGGGGGTGGTGCCGTAAGGCATAGCGGTTCGAGTCCGCTCCAGGGCATAGTCCAGCAGTTAGGTGGTTCGATGGATCGGCGCTGTATCTGCCACTCAGCTCGGGATACGGCTGTCCTCAAACTTGCCACAGTAGCTCAGGGGTAGAGCACCCGATTCGTAATCGGGCGGTCGTGAGTTCAAATCTCACCTGTGGCTCTCAGGCAAGGAAATGAAAATTGAAAATGGACGGCGCCCGGAAGGCGCCGTTTTTTTTTGCCCCCCGCTAGATGCACGCAAGTTGCAGGGTTTTTTTGGCTACCACAGACCCGGAGATCACGAAGAACCATGAGTCGCGCTTCGATGAGTGAGCCAATCGGAGGCGTGGCGTCGAACTGAGGTCTACAGGCCTTCTCACGACCCCGCGTCAACGGTAAGTTGTGTCTTGTCGCGGGCGTAATTCAGTTGGTAGAATGCCAGCTTCCCAAGCTGGACGTCGCCGGTTCGAGTCCGGTCGCCCGCTCTCATGTAAGTGTGCCAAACGAACACGACTTGTGAAACCGCCACGGACCTTGACGAGTGGCGGTTTTTTTTTACCCTCTACGTCATTTGCGTCCCGCGCGTACGTAATCCGACTCAGGCGCAAGAACCCGGTGTGGGGTAACGTCGGACCTTCGAACACCGCAGCCTTCCCCTTCCTGAGGCGCCCATGCGATACACAACTCTTCCCCTGCTGGCCGGGATCTCACTGGCGGCAATCTCCTGTACGGATCGATCGCCCGTCAGTCCCTCCCTTGACACGGGAGTCGGTGCGGCGACCGTCACAACCCCGGCTTCGGGCCCGTGGGCCAGGATCGTTGAGGGTGAGACCGGCCCAGGCTCGCTCTACGCGCTCTACGTCCCGGCGCAATGGAACGGCGATGCGATCTACTACGCCCATGGTATCCGGCCCCCGCAGTCACCTATCACGCTCGACGATCAGGATAACTTCTTCGAGGTGCGTGACGCGCTCGGCGCTCTGGGCTATGCCTTTGCCTATTCGAGTTTCTCGGAGAATGGATTGGCGGTCAAGGACGGCGCGCAGCGCACTCACCAGCTGCGCGGGCTCCTCGGGTCCGAGCTGCAGGGCAAGCCGAAGCGGAATTATCTGGCAGGCTACTCCCTCGGCGCGCTGGTCGCGTTAGAGTTGGGCGAACGCTTCCCGGGGCAGTACGACGGCGTATTGGCGATGTGTGGCATGGTCGGCGGGACCCCGCTCGAGCTTCAGTACGTCGGCGACGTGCGCGCGCTGTTCGACACTTACTATCCCGGCGTACTCCCTGGCAATGTGATCTCGGTGCCGGGCACGCCCCTGACGATTGCCGAGGTGCAGGCGCTGGTGATCCGCGCGATTACGCCGAGTGCGGCGGACCCTCAGGCCACGCTGAAGATGTTTGCGATTGCCAGCACCGCGCAAACACCCCTCGCCTACTTTCCGGCGGGGAGCCTCGGTGATCCGTCGAGCGTGGCATTCCAATCGCTCGTGCAATCGCTGATCACCGCGATTTATTACCAACTGCTCGGCACCCCGGACGTCGTCGATCGGACGCACGGCCACTCACCATATGACAACCGCACCACGACCTATACGATGGGAACGCCGGCAGTTCCGATTCCGGCCCTCATACCAATCATCCAAGGGATGATCGCTGCGTCGAACCAGGGGGTGAGGCGCTACGACATAACGCCCGACGCCCAGAACTATCTCGAGAAATATTACGTGCCGACGGGCAATCTCAGGATTCCAGTCGTGAGCGTCCACAACTTCTGGGATCCGCTCGTCCCGTTCTTTCACGAGCCCGCCTTCGCCAAAATCGCGGCGTCCGCTGGCGCGTCGAGCATGCTTCTACAGCGCGGCGTAGCGAACTACGGACATTGCAATTTCCCGACGTCGGTAGTCGTGGGCTCTTTCCAGGCGCTTGTCAGCTGGGTAACGACAGGTGTCAAGCCAGTGAGCTGAGCGCCGCACCGCTCTGCATGATGTCAAACGATCCCGCGAAACCCGCGGGATTGTTTTTATTCGCTATCCGCGTCGGACATCCGCGAAGACGAATCCACCACGGTCTAGCGGGATCGCCGGATCGGAGCGACACTACTGCTACCCACCCTTCTATCGAACGCTTTTTCCAACTGAGGAGGGGACCCGTGAAGATCAGTCAACTTTTCCTGGCCGCGTCTGTCGGCGCCGTTTTCGCCTGTGCGTCAAAGCCGGCGCCGATCACCGTGACCGGCGACTCGGGCGATCGCGCATCGCTGGCGGGGAAGTGGGTGGGAGAGTACAACAGTCCCGCGACAGGTAGGAGCGGAAGCATCGTGTTCAACCTTTCGCCCGCTGCCGACGCCGCGAATGGAGACGTGGTGATGATCCCGCGCGGCTACGGCAAGGCACTCGCGCCGTACGGAGCCACTTCGAGCGCCGGGGTCCCAATGCAGAACACGGCCACGTCGCAGGTGCTCACGATCAAGCTGGTGCGCGTGAGCGGCGACAGCGTGAGCGGCGTGCTGGATGCTTATCGCGATCCCCAGTGTGACTGCCCGGTGGAGACCACATTCACGGGCACGGTCTCGGGGGACACGATCAACGGAACGTTCTCGACGCGTGGATCCCCAACAAACACACCACAGACAGGAACCTGGCGAGTAAAGCGCACGACCAGATAGCTCGCTGGGGGATCGCGGTCGCGTTATTGGCGGGAGCGGCTTGCGCCGCTCCCGCTACCAAGAGCGCCATCGCGATCACCCACGTTTCGGTGATCGACGTCGCGAGCGGCGTGATCCAACCCGATAACACCGTTCTGGTGACGGGCAACCGGATCACCTACGCTGGTCCCGCGACGTCGGCATCGATTCCGGCTGGTGCGACGGTGATCGATGGTCTAGGGAAGTTCCTCATACCAGGCCTGTGGGACATGCATGTGCACGGCTTCGTGCATTCTTTCTCCGATTTCGCGGGGCCGCTCATGATCGCGAATGGTGTGACCGGTGCGCGCGACATGGGCTACTACATCGACACCACCCTGCGGTGGAAATCGGACATCGCAGCGGGCCGCGAGATCGGACCGCGGCTGGTCGTCGGCGTACGAGTGGACGGCCCAGTCACCAAGGCGCGCTTCGTTGCCACTGTCGTCACCGAAGAAGACGGTGTGCGGGCGGTCGACACGCTTTCGAAAAGGCGGGATGGCACTCGTCGTGCCGATTTCATTAAGACGTATTCCTGGGTTCCACGGGCTGCGTACTACGGAATTGCGCGCGAGGCGAAGAAGCTGGGGGTGCCGTTCGCCGGCCACGTTCCCTACTCTGTGAGCGTGGTCGAAGCATCGGACGCGGGCCAGCGGAGCCTCGAGCACGAAGACGACCTGATGCGCGCGTGCACATCGAGGGACAGCCTTCTGCGCGCACAAGCCGCCGACATCACGACGTTTTCGGCGGGCACCCTCGCCCTGATGCGGGCTCAGGCGATGATTATCCGAACATCATATGATCCGGTCGCCTGCAAGAGAGTCATCGCGACGCTCGCACGCAATCATACCTGGGTTACTCCTACCCTGATCGTTTATCAGCCGTACGCGCACGGTTACGACAGCGCGAGCACCCATCCCGAGCGGGCGAAGTACGTTCCCGGAGTAGTGCAGGCGGGATGGATGCACAGGGCATCGGTCGTATCTCCAACCGACTCGATAGTCGTGCGGAGCTTCTTCAGCTTCGATCGGACGCGCGATCTGAGGGACGCGGGCGTGAAACTATTGGCAGGCACGGACATGCCCCAGGCGTTCGTCTATCCAGGATTCAGCCTGCATGAGGAGCTCGAGCTGCTGGTGCGATCGGGGCTCACACCCCTGGACGCGCTCCGCAGCGCGACCTACAACCCAGCCGAATTCCTGAACGCACTCGACTCCCTGGGAACAGTGACCAAGGGAAAAGTCGCAGATCTCGTTCTGCTCGACGCGGATCCTCTTACCGACATCCGCAATACGCAGCGCATCACGCTCGTGATTGCGAACGGCCGTATGTTCGATAGCTCAGCTCGCGCGCAGCTGTTGAAGCACGTCGAGGATGCACTCAAGCACTGACTAGAGCAGTGCCAGTCAGCTTCCCACGCCGGGGCCGACACCGCTCACACCGGGTGGAGCGTCTCTCCGCAGATACTCGTAGAGCGCGGCACTCAACGCCGCGACGAATAGTCCGACGGCCCAGCCGCCAATCACGTCGGTGGTCCAGTGGACGTCGAGATACACGCGGGTGAGTCCGACGATAAGTGGTATGCCTCCGCCGAGCACGATTGCCGTGGTCCATGAGATCATACCCTCCCGCGCCATCACGTAGCAAAGTGTAACGACCACCGCCGCCGACGTTGCAGCGTGTCCACTCGGGAAAGAAAAACTCCGCTCATTGAGAAGCGCGCCACCCGGGGGTCTCACCCGACCGAACAGGACTTTGACGACGCCGGACAGCAGGCCACCTACCGCGGGAGCGGCAATCACGACTCCGGCTTTGCTGCGTCCGCTGCGGCCGTAGAACCAAACGCCAGCTGCCACCGCCACCAGTACCATAACGGCCGGAGACCCGACCCACGTTATCACATACGCGATCTTGTACATGGTCGGATTCTGGTGCGAGATGACCCACGCGCGCACCGAAGCGTCGAAGGCGGTCGTCGATTTCGTCGCCACGTCTTCGCCCAGGTCCGCGAACACGCTGATCGCGATCCCTGACACCACCGCGATCAGCGTCCAGAACGTGATCAGCTTCCCGAACCAGTCGCGCACTCGGTGACTCGTGGCCGCCTCGCGCCCGGGGGTCGTCGGCACTATCCTGAGCGCCGCATCGTTACGCGGCGGCCTCTATGACTGGCATCAGCTCCCGCCGTGCTCTCTTTCTGGCTAGCGCGCGTCGTCTGTTGCTGTTTCTGCGCGCGTTTCGCAGCGACAGGAGACAAAGGCCCCAACTCCAGACAACCCACGAAAAACGGTCCGGGAGACTCATCGTGCGCAGCATCACCAACGCCACCGCAATTCCGCCGGCCGCTGCTGCCACAATGTTTTGCGGCGGGCCTGCTGTTCGGCGAGCGATTACTTCGATTGCCCGCGAACCCCGGGCGATGATCGTTCGGCGAATGGCGATGTCCAGCTCCGACGGTGTCATGTCACGCCAACCGGGAATCCGCAGCACGCTCCACGCCGGCGCGGTTCGCCCCCAGCCGTGATTGTCCGATGCGGACAGGACCGCGAGATGAAGGTTTGCGGCGAGTGCGAGTATCGCGTCCCGGTCTCGCGCGGCTTGCGCCATGCCTCGAGGCGATCCGTCCGCTGCCTCGATGCCGGCCAGACGCACTGGGCCTTCGGTCATACTCAATGGAATGCGAAGTATGTCACCGGGCATCGAGAGCAGAAGCATTGGCGGCACCGGTCCGCCATCCGCTTTCACCGCCGCGCCTTCCCAGTCCGGCGAGGTGATTTTCATGCGTCTCGGATCCACGCCGATGAGAATCGGATGCTGGTCGCCGTCCCGAAGCTCCACACCGGGAAGCAGCACCGTGGCGTCGCCGGATCGGGCGGGGTTGCGCGCCGCACCCGTCAGTGCGCCGTCGAAGGTCATATGATCGGTCACATAGGCGGCGTCGAAGCCCGAGCTCGAATGCCACTCCCGGTTTTTCTCCGGGTTGAATCCCGCGCGTCCATCGTGCGAGGCTTCGGTGTGACTGTGAAAGTCGACCGCGATGAGATCACGATCGGCAAGGGCAAGCGATGCCATCGGTCTGGTTGCAACGAGCATGATGCCGAGGACCGCCACGACTCCCCCCATGAAACCGAG